>JACPWC010000021.1 GCA_016197225.1 Chloroflexota bacterium | reverse complement strand
TGTTCCGGGCGGTCGGGGCCAAACTCGGCGAAGCCAACGTGCGGAAGGCCATCGGCGACGTGCAACAGTTCCGGAAAGAAACGGACGCGGCCCTGGTCAGTTACGAAGAAGCCTTGCGCTTGTTCCGGGCGGTCGGGGCCAAACTCGGCGAAGCCAACGTGCGGAAGGCCATCGGCGACGTGCAACAGTTCCGCGATGAGCGGGACGCGGCGCTGGTCAGTTACGAAGAGGCCTTGCGCTTGTTCCGCGCGGTCGGGGACAAACTCGGCGAAGCCAACGTGCGGAAGGCCATCGGCGACGTGCAACAGTTCCGCGCTGAGCGGGACGCGGCGCTGGTCAGTTACGAAGAGGCCTTGCGCTTGTTCCGCGCGGTCGGGGCCAAACTCGGCGAAGCCAACGTGTACCTCGCTTTGGGTGGTCTCAAGCGAAGCGACAAAAATATTGCTGGTGCCAGGGCCGACTTTGAAGGGGCGTTGAGGAGCTACCGTACGATTGGCGACCGTTATAGCGAAGCGCGCGCTTTGTATCGTTTAGGTGATTGCGCGGCTGATGAAGAGAAGTGGGAAGATGCCCTTGCGGCATATCGCCAAGCCGCTGAACTGTGGGAGGGGATTGGTCTTTCCGATCTCGTGGCTCAAATTCTTGCGCCGAAGATCACTGAGGCAGAGAAGCAGTTGAAGAGTTGATTGTGGCGTGTGAGGGAGATGGTTGAGAGCACGGATTTACGCGCTTCGCGTGAGCGGATTCTGATCCGCCTACGCTTCGCGTGAAAATCCGTGCTATGAATGGCGGATTAAGAACCTTGATTCACGCATCGGCTTTGTTCTGCCGGGGAAGTTCCCCAGCAGTGGCCGGGAAATTTAGAAACAGGGTGACGGGCGGACACCTGCACCCACCGCAGGTGCGGTGTTAGAGCGGCCCCACTACGCTTCCGATGCAAACTGCGGAGTTATACTTTCACAACTCCTCACTCAAAAACCTCGCTCACCTTGCACTCGAACCCGGCTAGCACGTCTTCCCCGGAGAGGGCCTCGTCGCCGCGCAAAATTTTCACGTCGCGCAGGGAACGATAGACGGCCACGCTCTGGCGCTTTGGGTACACCACCCATACCATCCGCGTCCCGGCCGCGAGGTACTCCTCCACTTTTTCCTGAACTTCGTCCGGGCTGTCGCCCGGAGAGACAACCTCGACGGCCAGGTCGGGAGCGAGGGGCCAGAAACTCACCGGCACACCCTCAGCCGGGATGCGCTCCTTTGAAATAAATGCGGCGTCTGCGCCGCGCACCGTGTCAGGGTCACGCGCCAGGATGAAGCCGGTTTCGGCGGCAGTAACGACGCCAAGCTGCCTCTTTCTGGCGTGGTCACGCAGAATCGAGCCGATTGTGTTGGCAACAACGCCGTGCACCCCGCCTGCAGGAGACATATCAATACAAATTCCTTTCACCAGTTCGAAGCGCCGATTGACGGTGGAGAGTTGCGCCGCCTCCTCGGCTGTCACCAGCTTTTGAGTTTCCGGTTTGTCGGATGCAATCAATGCAACAGCTTCCATCTGTCACCTCCAGGCGTTTGGATTATACCCCCTCCGCTCGACCACCTGACCACCTGACTACTTGACTACCCGACTACCCGACTACCCGACCACCCGACCACCCGCTCCATCGCTTCCTTCAATCGCTCTGTCGGCGTGCCAAGCGAGAGGCGAATGTAGCCCGCGCCGCTCGGCCCAAAGACCGTGCCGGGCGTCACGCTCACACCCGTCGCTTCCAGCAGGGCGTCGGCGTAATCGCGTTCATCGGCCTCGCTTTGCTTGCCGGGCAATCGCGCCCAGACGTAAATGGCGGCGGCAGGCGTGTTCACCGTCAAGCCGGCCTCGCGCAAGGTTGCCACCACCAGGTCGCGCCGTTGGCGGTAAGTTTCGTTGCGCTCGATCAGCCACGATTGATCGCCGGTCAGGGCGGCGGCAGAGGCGTCCAGAATCGGCTGAAATGATCCGGCGTCCACGTTGGTCTTCAACGTCGCCAGGGCATTGATGATGTCGGCGTTGCCACAAGCCACGCCGACGCGCCAGCCGCCCATGTTGTAAGTCTTAGACATGGAGTTGAATTCGACGCAGACCTCTTTGGCATTTGGAAACTGTAAGATGCTGGGCGGGCGGTAACCGTCGTAGGCGATTTCCATGTAGGGCGCGTCGTGAGCCAGGATGAAGCCGTGCTTGCGGGCCAGTTCGATGGCCTCGGCGAAAAATTCCAACGTGGCCGTCGCCCCGGTGGGGTTGTTGGGATAGTTGAGCCACATAATTTTTGTGCGGCGCAGAGTCTCAGTTGGAATCGATCTCAGGTTGGGCAGAAAATTGTTCTCGGCCAGCATCGGCATGTAAACGACTTCGCCGCCGGCAAATTTGGCCCCGGTGCTGTAAGGCGCGTAGCCGGGGTCGGGGACCAGAACTACGTCGCCCGGATTCACGTAAGCCTGAGCCAGATTGAACACGCCTTCTTTCGAGCCAAGCAGGCCGACTAACTCAGTGTTGGGGTCGAGTTCGACGCCGAAGCGCCGGCCATAAAACTGCGCCCAGCCTTCGCGGTAGTTGGGCGTGCCGCCGAAAGGCATGTAGCCGTGATGAGTCGGGTCGTCCGCCGAGCGTTTCAGGGCTTCGACGACGAAAGGCGCGGGCGGCAGGTCGGGCGAACCCATGTCCATGCGGATGATGTCCACGCCTTTGGCCTTGAGCGTTGCCAGCTTCTGGTTGAGGCCGTGAAAGAAGTACGGCGGAAAGTTGCTCATCCGATCCGCCGGGCGGAGATTGGAGATTGGAGTCATGAATGTGAGAGGCGTTTCAACACGAAGTCACCAGGACACGAAGACACGAAGAAAACCTTGAAAACCTGGGTCTTCCAGCTTGAGTGTGAAATGGGACGCGGATGAACGCAGATTTTTCTTTTTTATCCGCGAAAATCAGCGCGCGAAGCGTCCGCGTCCAAAATGTCTTTTCACACCAAGTGCCTTCGTGTTAATGATCTTGCCGTTCGCGCAAGGCGGACAGCTTAATATGGGTAGATAATATTCTGGCCTCGAGGGCTTCGATGTCGCGTCTGGCCCGGTTCTGCTTGGCGAACGCCGTGAACAGAGTCCAGCCACCAAGGCCGACCATAAACGCCGTCACCGGCCAGGCCGAAACAGAAAGCGCCAGCGCCGCCAGGCCCATCACCGCCGCGCCCGCGCCCATGATCCGGTTATTGCGGGCCAGAGCAAGGATATGATTGAGATCGCGCAACGTGCCCTCGTTGACCGCCACCTCGCTTTCCAATCCTCGAATGACCGCCTTCACTTCAACGTCATCCATCTTGCTCTCTTCATCACTGTTCACCGTTCACTATTCACTGTTCACTACTCACTACTCACTGCTCACTATTCACTACTCGGTGGGCCGTCACGAACCGGCAACATCAGATGAAAGACCGTGCCCGGGCAGGCCGCCTCGTCGTAGCCGGTCGACTCGACCCAGAGCGTGCCGCCGTGTGCTTCGATGAGGCCGCGGGCGATGGGTAGCCCCAGCCCAATGCCGCCGCCTTTGAACTTGGTCTTGCTGGTCGAGTGCAGGGCGGCGTCCCCCAGCGACCCGAACGGCTCAAAGACCCGCTCCTGATTTTCGGGCGCAATGCCAATGCCGGTGTCGGCCACGGCGATCTCAATAAAGCCGGACAACTTGCGGATGCGAAGGGTGATCGCGCCGCCGTCGGGCGTGTACTTGATGGCGTTCTGCAAAATGTGCTTGAGAGCCTGAAAGAGCCGTTCGGGATCGGCATAGGTGATGTCGAGCAGGGTTTCGGGTTTCTCAATCGTCAGGCGCAGTTGGCGCTGTCCGGCAACGTCGTGAAACTTGCGCTCGGCCTGGGCGATCAACTGCATTACTTGAACCGGCTGGTAGCTCAGCACAAGGCGGTCGTTTTTGAGGGCCGACAGGTCGAGCATGTCGTTGATGATCTCTTTGAGGCGTACGATGCCTTTATGAATGCCGTTGACGACCGGGGTTCCGGCCAGCGTGGCGTCGTCCCCGGCTCGTTCCACCAGAATCGTGGTGTAACCCTCGATCACGGTCAGCGGTGTCTTCAACTCGTGGGCGGCCACCGAAATAAACGCCGTCTTGGATTTGTCTAACTGATCAAAGTCGGCGCGCACTTCGCGCAGGGCCGTCGTTGCCTGCTCACGCAAGGCCTGAGCTTCGATGTCGGAGAGATAGAGCCAGGCATGATCGAAGATCGGCTCAAGCGCCAGAATGATGTCCAGCGCTTCCTCGTGGCTCGTTGCCTCGCGCACCACATCCCAGGTGGCCGTCTTGAGCGCCCGCAACACGGGCAGAAAGGTCAACTCTTCGAGGAAGACCGTGCCGGTGCGCGAGTTGACCCATTCCTCCAGACACGGATTCAGCCGCTCCGCCTGGCCCGACTCGACGGCGGTTTGCAGAAGATCGTAGAAGTTCGCGATCCGGTCAGAGGCGATGGCCCGCAGGCCCTCACCGCGAGCCAGGCTGTGTGCCGCCTGGTCAATCAGCCGGGGGCGGAGTGTTGTTAGAAGAGAAGCCGCGTCGGTCATGTTGCGCTTATGTTACCCTATTTCTGACTCTCAAGATACGTCTCAATCACCCGCCCCACCCGCTCCAAACTGGCGGCGCTTACTTTATCGGTCGTGTCGGCGGTGGTGTGCCAGAAAGGATAATCGAAGTCAATCAAATCTACTGCCGGGATGCCGCGATCTTTGAAAGGGATGTGATCGTCGTACATGGCATATTTGGGTTGAGGGATGAAGTGCTCGTCGTAGCCCAGGTCGGCGGCGATCTGGAACAGGCGGGCCGAGAGTTCTGCGTCCGAGCTTTGGTCGTAGTAAATTTGCTGGTCGGCGTCGCCGATCATGTCGGCCAGGATCATGGCTTCGGGGGCGAGGGTCAGGCTGTCGGCCATGTATCGTGAACCGGCGATCCATTCCCAGTCGTCAATGCCGCCGTTGTCTTCGGCGTCAAAAAACGCCAGCCAGATTTCGTTTTTGAGTTTGGCTGAGTCGAGAGTCCGGGCCAGTTCGAGCAGGACGGCCACGCCGCTCGCGCCGTCGTTCGCGCCCGGAACCGGGGAGGCCGGGGCAACCGGGTCCTGATCGGCGTGGAGTCGCAGCTTTCGCGGTTCGCGTCGCTTCCAGCCGGGCGCGGGCCAACGGCCATTTGCGCCTCGACGTGAGTCAGGGCCGCCTCGCCGCTGAATTGTTTTTCGGCAATGGTCGATCGGTTTGCGAGAAACACAAGCGAGAGCGCGGCCACGATGATGATTGCCAGGATGATGAACAGGAGCGAGCGTTGAGTCATGAGTGTTGAGGCAATGAGAGGGGGGTTAAGCCGATGAAGGTTTGCAGATCGGCCAGCGCCCGCGCAGTGTACAGTTTGGCCCGGTCGCGCCGGCCACGCGGCGAGTTTTCCAGAGGCGGCATTAGCCTGAAGTTGGCTTTCATGGGCTGGAAGGTCTTGGGTTCAGCGTGAGTCACATACCAGGACAACGCCCCAAGCATTGTCGTCTGGGGAAAGATCAGAGGCGGTTGGCCCTGCAGGAAGCGGCTGGCGTTGATCCCGGCCACCAATCCGGAGGCGGCGTTGCCCATGTATCCCTCCACGCCCGTGATCTGCCCGGCAAAGAAAAGATCGGGGCGCTGGCGAGTCTGCATCGTCGGCTCCAATAGCGTTGGTGAGTTGATGAAGGTGTTGCGGTGCATTTGGCCGTAGCGGGCGAACTCGGCGTTCTGCAAGCCGGGGATGAGGCGCAGGACGCGTTTTTGCTCGAGCCAGGTGAGGTTGGTTTGGAAGCCGACGATGTTGTAGAGCGACCCGGCCAGGTTGTCCTGCCGCAGTTGGGCGACGGCATAAGGCCAACGCCCGGTGCGCGGGTCGGTGAGGCCGATGGGCCGCATGGGGCCGAAGGCCAGCGACTGTTCGCCGCGTTCGGCGATGATCTCGATGGGCAAGCAACCTTCAAAGAATTTGTCCGGCCCGGCCTTTACGCCCGTCTTGATGTCTTCTTCAAATTCGCGGAGGGGGATGCGCCCGGCTCTGAGCAGTTCGTTGACGAAGAGGGTGTAATCGTCTTTGTTGAGCGGGCAGTTGAGGTAGTCGCCGCCTTCGTCGTCGCCCTTGTCGTGTCTTGAGGCTTTGAAGACGATGTTCCGGTCAATGGTGTCGGCTTCGACGATGGGCGCGAGCGCGTCGTAAAAATACAGGTGCTGGCTTCCCATCAGCCGGGCGATGTCGGTTGCCAGCGATTCAGAGGTGAGCGGGCCGCTGGCGATGATGCATGGCTCGTCTGGAATCCGGGTCACTTCCTCGCGGATGATTTGAATGTTAGGGTGAGCCTGGAGCCGCCGGGTCACTAACTCGGCGAACTTCTCCCGATCCACAGCCAGCGCACTGCCTGCCGGCACGGCGGTCTCGTTGGCACATTGCAGAATGAACGAGCCTAACTGTTCAATTTCGGCTTTGAGCAGGCCGGGGGCGCGGTCGGGCGCAGTGGAGCCAAGCGAGTTGGAGCAGACGAGTTCGGAGAGCCGGTCGGTGGTGTGGGCCGGGGTTGGCCGGGTAGGCCGCATTTCGTACAGCAACACTTTAATGCCGCGTTCTGCCGCCTGCCAGACTGCCTCGCTGCCGGCCAGCCCCCCGCCCACCACGATTAATGTTTGTTTTGCCAATTTGACCTCTGAAATGGATTTTACCATCTTGCTCGCCGCTTTTTTTGGCACACTTCTTGCACTTCAACGATTGACCATTGACCCTCAATCATCTAAACTAGGTGTGTTCATGTATACCTCTCCTTCTCCGTTCAACTCCCTGTATCACGGGCCGCGTGGCGTTACCGTTCACCTGGCGCAAACCATGCGTTTGCTGGAGATGAACAGTGGCGAACTGGCTGATGAGGTGGCTCGCGAGTTGGACACCAACCCGGCGCTGGAGCTTGTCAAAGATCATACCTGCCCCAATTGTGGGCGGCGCATTCGCGCCCTGCCCTGCCCGGCCTGCCTCGATCAACATGTTGGTGACGGTCCCATCGTTTTTCTCTCGCCCCGCCTTCCCGGTGCATCTCGGATCCGAGATGATGAAGAGGGTGAGCTTCCTGAGAGTCTCATTCCGCAAACCGAGAGTCTGGCCGAGCATCTGTTGCGTCAGGTGGCCTGTGCGGTGGATAAAGTTGAACAACGAGTGGCGGCTAACATTTTGGCCCGGTTGGACGATCTGGGATTGTTGGACGATCATCCAACCGAGATTGCCACTAGTCTGCGTGTCCCATTGGAGACCGTCGTTCGCGTGTTGGGCCTGATTCAACGCGCCGACCCGGTGGGTGTGGCTACGCGAGACTTGCGCGAGAGTCTGCTTATTCAGCTTGAGGTATTGAATGAGAATGGTCTGGTGCATCCGCTGGTCAGGAAAGTTTTGGGTGAGCACTGGGATCAACTTGCCAAGCGGAATTATATGACCATTGCTAGGGAGTTGGGTGCTTCGCTTGAGGATGTTGAGGAAGTTGTGCGCTTCATTCATCATAACTTGACGCCCTACCCTGCCCGCGCCTGGCAGGATGCGGGCGGAGTTATGGGCCGTCTGGCGCGTCCCGTTTTTTACCAGCCTGATATTACGATTAGTTTGAATCCTCACCCTGGTGGCCCGCTGGTGGTGGAGGTATTCACGGGTGTGGCTGGGAAGTTGCGGGTTGATCCGGCAATCAAGTCTGGGTTGGATGAGATGACTGATGTTGAGAGAGTGGAGTGGGCGAGTTACCTTGATCGCGCCAGTTTACTTTCGAAGTGTATTCAGCAACGGAATAACACGATGCAGAGGATTGCTGAGATTGTGGTGGTTGAGCAGTTGGCGTTTATTTTAGGTGGTGATTCTGATCTTAAACCGTTGACTCGTTCGATCCTTGCTGAGCGTCTTTGCCTACACGAAAGCACCGTCTCGCGGGCCATTGCCAACAAGGCCGCTTCACTGCCCAATGGCCGCATGGTTCCACTCTCGATCTTTTTTGACCGCTCTCTCGCTGTGCGGGATGCCGTGCAATCCATCATCCGTCAGGAGCAACGTTCGGCGCCGCTCTCAGACACCAAGATCGCCGAACTGCTCAAGCCGCAGGGCTATCACGTCGCCCGACGCACGGTCGCCAAGTATCGTCAAATGCTGGGCATCCTGCCAGCCAACCTGCGCGGACGCGAAATCTCGATTTGATCCTCGTGCAAAAAAAAACGTCGCCCCTCAACCCGCTCAACCTCTTCGGCAGCGTCATCCACCGCCACGCCGAGCCGCACTTCCACGATCTCATCGAGCAGTTGGAGGAGGCCTTCTTTTTGGCCTCGCCGCGCTCCGGCATGTTTCTTCACGTTAACTACAAAGCGGTGGAGTTGACCAGCTACTCTCGCGCCGAACTCAACGGCCTGGGCCTGAACGATCTTTTCTCGAATCGCGAAGCGGCAGAAGCGCTCGATCTCATCCATCACATCGAGATCGGGTCCAACCGTCAACTGCAAAATGTGCCGCTTCGCACCCGGAGCGGCAAGCTGGCCTACACCGATCTAAAGCTCTTTGGCGTAGAGAGCGACGGCGAATCGTCGGTGATGATTCTGGCCCGAGACGCCCTCCACCGTGCCCGGTCGGAGCAGAACCTGGGCCGCCAGCGCGAGTCGCTGGCCGCCCTCGACGAAATGGTGGCCCTGCTCGCCAACCCTCAACCTGATTCCTTTGAGAACGCGCTCAATCTCTGCCGCCAGTTCTTGCACGCCGAAATGATCGGCTTCTACCAGGCCAGGCGCGAGTCGCCCGGCCTGTATCTCACCCACACCGTCGGCCTGCCCGGAGAATTTCCGGCCCAGTTGGACTCCGCCGACCCGGCGGTGAACGGCTTCCCGCTTAGCTGGCGCACGGGCGAGCGGCCTACGTCGGCCATCACCCGGGCCGCCCGCGCCTGTGGGCTGTCGTCTCTGCATACCAGCCCGCTCAACGACGACCAGGCCGGCTTGTTAATAGCCGGATACCGCCCGCCCAATTTTCAACCCGCCGACATCACCGCCCTGACGGGCATGGCGACACGCTACCTCAATACACTTCAGGCAACACAACGCCAGACTGAACGGCAGGCCCAATTGCAAACACGGGTCACTGGGGCCGAAGAAAAATTGCGAGCCTTGCTCGACGAAACGGCTGACGGCGTGGCGCAAATTGATATAGCTGGAAATATTGTCGCTCTCAATTTTGCCGCCGAGGAGTTGCTCGGCTTTCAGATCGCCGAAACGTTCAACTGCCCGCTTGAGGATGTGTTGGTGTCGGCGCAACCGCTGGCCTCTTCCTTGCTGGCCGCTTTGAAACAGGGCCAGGCCTGGCGCGGCGGGGAAACCGACCTCATCTGCCGCGACGGCGGCGCAGTGGCGGCCTGGGTGCGGGCCGTGCCTCTTTTTGATGAAAACAATTCTTTGAGTGGCGGCCTCATTCTGATCTCCAATCGCACCGACCAGCGCCAATTTCAGGAACAAAGCGACCACCTGGAACGGCGGGCCTGGCTGGGCGATCTCTCGGCCATCTTTGCCCACGACGTGCGCAACCCGCTCAACGGCATCGCCACCGGCCTGAGTTATATGGCGACCAAATTTGAATCAACCGACCCGCTTTACGAGGCCGTGTCCAAAATGCAGGCCGAGGTGACGCGGATTGACCAACTGCTCAAAGACGTTCTGCTGGTCGCCAAGTCGAGCGAGCTTAAATACCGGCCTGTGTCGCTCGAACAACTGCTGGAGAAAACACTCGCCCGCTGGCGGCCACGCCTGACACGCTACAACATTGAACTCCTTTTCCACGCCAATCCAGAAACGTCGCCGGCCCTGGCCGACAGCAATCAAATGGATCAGGTGTTCACCAACTTAATCGCCAACGCCGTGGAGGCCATGAAAAACGGCGGCACGCTCACCATCAAGTGCCACCCGGCCGCCGACGCCAGAGCGCCGCGCGGCGACTACGTGGAGTTGCTGTTCAGCGACACCGGCGACGGCATCCCGTCCGAGATGCTCCAGCGCATCTTCGATCCCTTCATCACCACCAAAGCCGACGGCACCGGGCTGGGCCTGGCCATCACCAAGCGCATCATCACCGGCCACCGCGGCGCGATCTTCGCTGAAAGCTGGCCCGGCATCGGCACGGCCTTTCATGTATTCATCCCAGTCGTATCAGGGAAATAGAGGCTTAGAGAATTGGAGATTAGTTCAACCTCCAATTCTCTAAGCCTCTAATCTCCGATTCTCTAAACTTCTATGCCATCAGTCCTCATCGTTGACGACGAACCTACCCCCCGAACCTTCATCCGCCAATTGCTGGCCGACCAGGGCTATGCCACGCTGGAGGCCGACACGGTGGCCTCGGCCCACGCCCAGATCGATCTCGGCCAGGCCGACATTGTTCTGCTCGATGTGATGTTGCCCGACGGCAGCGGCCTGCGCCTGCTCGAGCGGCTGGCCCAGGAACAGCCCGGCCTGCCCGTCATCGTCATCACCGGCTTCGGCGATATTGAAATGGCGGTCGAAGCCATGCAAACCGGCGCCCAGGACTTCCTCACCAAGCCGATGGAAGCCCGACGCCTGCTCAAGGCGCTGTCGCGCGCGTCGGAGACCGTCTCGCTCCGCCGCGAGTTGGAACACCTGCGCCAGTCGCGCCGCGATCAGTACAGCTGGGTTGTGGGCGAGACGCCGGCCATGAAACGGGTAGATGAACTCCTGCAACGCGCCGCCCCGACCCAGGCCAGCATTTTGATCTCCGGGGAAACCGGCTCTGGAAAAGAAGTGGTTGCCAACGCCATTCATCAACTCAGTCCGCGAAATCGCGGCCCATTCATTCCCATCAACTGCGCCGCTTTGCCCGACCATCTTCTGGAGAGCGAACTGTTCGGCCATGAACCAGGCGCTTTCACCGGAGCCACCAAACGCAAGTTGGGCCTGCTGGAAGTTGCCGACAGCGGCACGGTCTTCCTCGACGAAATTTCCAGCATGAAACCCGACTTGCAATCCAAACTTCTGCGGGCGATTGAAGAGAAGGTCATTTACCGGGTTGGCGGCACGAGCGGGATCAAAGTGGATGTGCGCTTCATCTCGGCCTCTAACCGCAACTTGCCAGCCATGATCGCCGACGGCAAATTTCGCGAAGACCTGTACTGGCGGCTCAAGGTGATCTGCGTCGAACTGCCGCCTCTGCGCGACCGCCGCGAAGACATTCCGGCCCTCGCCGGACGGTTTCTCGACAAGTTCAACCTGGAGATGGGGAAGGAGGTCATCGGCATCCACCCGCGCGCGATGGAAGCCCTCAAGGCCTACCACTGGCCGGGCAACATCCGCCAATTGCGAAGCGTGATCGAAAACGCCATGCTGTTCTGCGACGGCGATACGATTGAGATCGGCTACCTGCCGGCTGAAATTGTAGCCGAGCCAACCTTTGCCTGAGTGAACGCTAAAGAGATCATCAAATTCCTCAACCTTGAGCCACTGCCAATCGAGGGCGGCTACTTTCGACGCACCTACAGCGCCGAGGAGACGATTGCCAGGAGCGCCCTACCCGACCGCTACCCTCACGCCAAATTACTCAGCGGGACAATTTATTACTTGTTACACGGCGATCACTTCTCGGCCCTGCACCGCCTGCTCACCGACGAGACCTATCACTTCTACCTCGGCGACCCGGTGGAACTGCTGATGCTCCGGCCTGACGGTTCGAGCGAAGTGGCGACTCTCGGCCATGATCTGGAAGCGGGCCAGCACGTCCAATACGTCGTGCCGCGCGGAGTCTGGCAAGGCTCGCGCCTGCTGGCCGGCGGAGAATTTGCGCTGATGGGCACGACAATGGCCCCCGCCTTCGACCCAAGCGACTTTGAACTCGGCCAACGCGACGACCTTATTCGACGCTATCCCGACCAAGCCGACCTGATTCGCGCCTTGACCCGCCTTTCAATGGACAGATAAACAGAGAAGCGTGCCAGCATCTGATTCTCCGTTTCAATCATCCGTTGAAAGCCAACCCATCCGCTCAATCCGTTGACCCAATTCGGCACGCTTCTTGCACAACTGTTCCTCAACAACAGTCCCTCGCGCAAGGAGCGTTGCCATGTCATTCCTCTCCCCTGAAATCTTCCGTTCCATTTTTGCCTACGCCCTCTTCCTCTTCGGCCTGCTCTTCATCAGCGCCGGATTCTGGAAGCTGATGGCTTACGGCCTGTCCAACCACGCCCGGACCCTCGCCGCTCAGTCGGCCCGCATCGGCCAAAAAGGGCTGGCGGACGACATCGCCCGGCTGATGCAGGCCGCTGTCCAGCTCAACGAGTCGGTGAGCAGGCTACTCATGACCTCAGCCGGCGTCGGCTTCCTTCTGACTCTGATCGGTTGCGGCCTGCTCACCGCGTCCTATTTCGTCGCCTTTGTTCTTCAGTGAGTTCGCTCCCCTCCATGACACCCTTCTTCACTTCCCTCCCCGAAAATGTTTGGGCCGAGATCAACCGCCGCCTGCGCGTTGAACCGGCCCTGTGGCAACTCGCCCAGGCCGGCAACCTGCTCGCCACCTTCGTCAAACTTGGCGACGACCTGTCGGCGTGGCGGCCCGGCCACCTGGGCCTGCTGGCTCTGCGCGTGCTCGCGCCGCAATCGTCGCCCAACCCCCTCACCTGGCTCAACGAAGCGGGCCGCGACCGGCTGGCCGCCGCTTACGCTCGCCTCAGTTCGCCCGACGATAAAAAGGGAACGAAGGAATTGAGATTGCCGGAGCTGGTGGAAGCGACCATCGCCGCCGTCGCCCTCAGCCAGCAACTTGAAACAACCGGCGACTTCGACGGTTTAGCCGCCAGCGCCGCCCTCAACCCGGAAACCTGGGGCCTGCCCTTGGTTTGCCTTTACAGTTTGCTCGACGAGCCTGCGCCGCTCATGACGGCTCTTTTGTCGCGGACACTTAATGTCTGCGGCAGAATTTGGATCGCCAACGAATCGCCCGCCGAACTGGCCGGCCTCATCGCTCCCTTCACCTTAAACCTGGCCCCAACTCAACGGCTGGCCCTGGCCCGCCAACTTTCGGCGGCGGGATTCACGGATGCCGCCCGCGCAGTGGCGGCTTCATCGAAGTCAGCCAAGGCCATCAACACTTCCCTTTCAGATTTCCGTCAACTGTCGGCCAGCGTTGATTCCATTTTGTTGGCGCAAGCCGCAGGCGACCCCGAAGCGCGAATGATGCTGGGGCAAGCGGTGGAGGTAGCTCAAACGCTCACCGCCGATCTGGCGCTTCAATTTGGAACGATGGCCTTGTCGGAAAACGATCCAGTGTCGGCGCTGGCCGCGTTTCAAGAAGTGCGAACACTGCGGCCCGGCGACCGGAGCATCCGGCCCCTCATCGCCGAAGCTAAGTTGGCTTGCGGCCAGACTCAGGCCGCGCTCGTCGAACTGGAATCGTCGTCTACTTCGTCGAACACCGCCCGCGCCCACCTGGCCGCCGCCCGTGTTCACCGGGCGCTTGGCAATGCCGAGCAGGCCCTGGCCTCAGCCACAGCCGCAGTGTGGGCCGCCAGCGCCGAACGCGCCGCGTCACCTTCGAACGCCGATGTTCTGTTCTTTGCCGCCGAATTATTTTTGGAATGGGGCCACCACGAAATGGCGGCCCAGGCTTTGCACGAACTCCTGGCTCTCTCGCCCGCCGACTTTCGCGTTTATGTGGCTCGCGCCCGGCAGGCGCTCGCCAGCGGCGACGTGCCGGCGGCGGTGGAAACCGCGTGGCAAGCAGTGGGCCTTGCACCGGCGTTGGCCCAGACACGACAAGTGCTGGCCGAAGCCCTGAGCAAAGCCGGCGACTTCGTCAATGCGCTCCTTCACTGGCAACGGGCTGTGGCGCTGGAACCAAAGCCGGAGACGCAGGCCCGGCTCGCCGAAACGGCGCTGGCCGCCGGTCAGGCCGACACTGCGCTGGAAGTTGCCCAGTCGCTCCTCGGCAGCCCCGACGCATCCGAAGTGAATAAGACCGGGCTGTCTCACATCATCGCCGGACAGGCGTTGGCGGCTTTGAATCAACCCGACCGCGCCTTTGAGCATTTCAACCAAGCCACAGCCCTCGCGCCGCAATCGGCGGTGGCCTGGCGGGCGGTGGCTAAACATCACCGCGACCGCGGCGACACCCAGCGAGCGTTGGCCGCGCTCGAGGCCGGGCGTCATGCGGTAGGCAAAGACGGGTCCGAGGCCGCCGAG
>JACPWC010000020.1 GCA_016197225.1 Chloroflexota bacterium | reverse complement strand
TCCCATTTGAATCAGCATGCCGATCAATAACGGAATGTCATCTATTCGGGTCGAGGTTATGGGGAGCTGGGGTATCATATACCCCAGCATAACTCACCTAATTCAACTTTAACCCTAAAATTTTACTCGAAACGGGAGTTATGTGGATGTGCATTCTGGAATTATCAACCTCACCCCCTATATCTCTGCGTCTTACAATTACAACGAGTCAACGGTAGTATTGAGTTACTACATTCCAGGCGCGGTGAGGTATCGCGTCCATGAATTTCACGGCGGTGAAGTCTATGTTGCCTATGAAGGCACTGCCTCTCAAATCACAGTCAACCGGATCAACGGCGCGCCAATAAACGCCTACGCCGTCATCGTCGATCTTGGCGTTGCCGGTTGGACGCAGAGCGCATGGTTGTACTTGCATAACGAAACTGTGTCTATCCCGATCGCTACAGCTACTTTACTGCCCACACCGGTGCCTACAGCCACTCTTGAACCCTCTATATTCGCCGATGGATTCGAGACCGGCAATTTTTCAAGGTGGACATCGAATGTGAATGACCTCGGAGACTTAAGCGTTTCGACACAGGCCGCTCTGGTAAGCGCGAAAGGGATGCAGGCTGTTATTGATGATAATAACAGTATATATGTTCGCGATGACACCCCTGCTGCCTTACGGTTATATCGCGCTCGTTTTTACTTTGACCCGAACTCAATCCCAATGACAAGCGGCAATGCTCATTACATTTTCTATGGCTATAACGCCTCCTCAACAGTGGTGTTGAGGGTTGAATTTACCAAAACCACAGTTTACCAACTGCGCGCCGGATTACTTAACGATACATCTACTGGTTGGACGACCACTGGCTGGTTTACTATCACTGATGCGCCTCACTTCATTGAACTTTACTGGCGAGCATCGAAGGCGCCTGGGCTTAATAACGGCGGGTTGACGTTTTGGGTAGATGGGGTACAGAAAGCTGATTTGACCGGTGTTGATAACGACACACGGCAAATAGAAAGTGTGCGCTTGGGCGCGGTGGCTGGAGTTGATACCGGTACTCGTGGCACATATTACTTCGACGCTTTCGAGTCGCACCTCACGACCTACATTGGGCCAGCCCTCAGAGAGGGTTTGATGGCGTACTGGAAGCTTGACGAGGCTAACAATATACGATTCGACTCAGTCAATGATCAGACTCCGGCGAATAACCTGAATGACTTCAATACGGTTGGCCAAGCGATTGGCAAGGTTGGCAATGCATCGCAGTTTTTTGCGACTAATAGTGAATACTTGAGTGTTCCGGACAACGCTGACTTAAGCACTGGTAACATCAACTTTACAATTACTGGATGGATAAAACTAGACTCCATTAATTACGGAGTGGCTGTTGCTGATCCGTTTGTCTCAAAACGCTCTTGGCCGACGAATGAATATCAAGTTGATTATTATAGCTATGCACAGCAGTTTGTTTTCCATGTTTGGAACACGGACGGCTCTGTAAAAGAAGCATCAGTCAATCTTTCGGCATCTGTTGGGGTTTGGTATTTCTTCGTCGCATGGCGCGATGCAACAGATAGCACAGTCCATTTAAGCATTGATAATGGCCCTCCCATTTCCAGCGCATCATCAGACTTAACCCCCTTGGATAGCACGTCACCGTTCATGATTGGCTATGGTTCTGTTGGCCCCTATTTGAACGGGGTAATTGACGAAGTCGGTTTCTGGAAGCGTGTGCTGAATGAGGCAGAACGTACTGCACTCTACAACTGTAACACCGGGATAACTTACCCTTTCAATATACCTGGCATTTGCCCACCTTAATCGCGTTCGTTTTGCATGCCTGGCTCATGAGCGCCCTCCTCCCCGAGGGCGTTTGTTTTTATGCGGGGTATAATTACCCCACCTCACCACCAGGAGACCTCATGTCCCCGCAAGCTGAACAATTTATCGAAGAAGTCACCGCCGCCTGGCGGCGGCTGGAAGCAGGCCGCAACCAGGCCGAGTGGGAAGTGGCGACGACCGGCGCGCCCGAAGCCACCGAGCGCCTGGCCCAGGCCGAAGTGGCCCTCAAACGTTACTTCGCCAACCCGGAACGCTTCGCCACCGCCAAAGCTCTGGTTGAGTCCGGTTCACCTGATCCGGTCATCGCCCGCCAGCTAAAACTTATTTATCTGGAAGGCATCAAGAGTCAGGGCGACGACGCCAGCGTCCGGCGGTTGGCCGAACTTGAAGCCAAACTCAACGACGCCTTCTCCAACTTCCGCGCCGAGTATAAAGGCAGGAAGGTGAGCGACAACGAGATTGACGATGTGCTGGCGAATAGCAAATCGCCCGACGACGCGCGCGAGGCCTGGGAGGCCAGCAAGCGCATCGGCCCGCTCGCGGCCGGCACAATTCGGGAAGCCGCCCGGCTTCGCAACCAAATGGCGCAGGCGCTCGGCTACCGCGATCACTTCGTGAAGGCGCTGGCCGTCGAAGAGATCGAAGAGACCGAATTGCTGGCCCTCTTCGATAGACTCGACAAAGCCACCGCCACCCCGTTTGCCGCCGTCAAAGCCGAGATTGATTCCCGCCGGGCGGGGTGGTTCGGTTTGGCCGTCTCTGAACTTCAACCCTGGCACTTCGGCGACCGCTTCTTCCAGGCCGCGCCCAAACTCGGCGACGTGGACATGGACGAGTTCTTCGCCGACAAAGATGTGGTTGAATTGGCGCTTCACACCTACGACAGCCTGAACATGAACACTCGCGAAATTCTGGCCCGCAGCGATCTCTATGCCCGTGAGGGCAAGAACCAGCACGCCTTTTGCATTGACATGAATCGCGACGGCGACGTGCGCACCCTCAACAACCTTCAGCCCAACCGGCGCTGGGCCGACCCCCTCCTGCACGAACGCGGCCACGCCGTCTACAACGCCACCCTGGACTTTGCCCAACCCTGGATCCTCCGCAAGTACCCGCACCTGCTTTCCACTGAGGCCATTGCCTTGATGATGGGCGACCTGACCTACGATCAGAAATGGTTGACCGGTGCCCTCGGCCTCCCATCCGAAACGGCGGCCCAACTCTCAACCCAATTCCGGGCGCAGGAACGGTTTGCCAAACTCATCTTCACCCGCTGGGTGCTGGTGATGACGAACTTTGAGCGGGCGCTGTACGCCAATCCTGATGATGATCTCGAAACGATCTGGTGGAACCTGGTGGAGAAGTATCAACTGCTCCGGCGGCCCGCTGGCCGGGCAACGCCGGACTGGGCGACGAAGATTCACATCGCCACCGCGCCGGTGTATTATCACAACTACGAACTGGGCTACCTGACTTCGGCTCAACTGTTGAAAATATTGGATCGCGAAGCGGGCGGGCTGGCCGGGCGGCCCGAAGCCGGCCAGTGGCTCATCGAAAAATGGTTCCGCCCCGGCGCGAAAGAGGACTGGGCCGGCCACATCCGCGCCGCCACCGGCGAACCGCTCAACCCGGACTACTTTGTGCAAGCCTTGTTATAAACACTAATTCACAACGACACGAAGGAACAGGAATCATCTCTGTGTCTTTGAGCCTTCGTGGCTTTGTGTTGGACTCGATATGACTCTTGCTGAACTTACTGCTGAGATGCACCGCTTTGTGGCGGCCAAAGGCTGGTACGAGCCAAACAGCCCGCGCCCGCAAACGCCCCGCAACCTGGCCGCCTCGCTGGCCATCGAAGCCGCCGAAGTGCTGGAGCATTTTCAGTGGGACGGGCCGGCGGTGGACAAGACAGAACTGGCTGGCGAACTGGCCGACGTGGCCTTGTATCTATTGCAGTTAGCCAGCGTCAACGGCATTGACCTGGAACAGGCGATTCTTGAAAAGCTGAAAGTGAACTATGGCCGCAAATGGGAATGATGGCGTAGAGGCCATGTTGGCGAACAACGAGATTCGCGACGGGTTCTCGCTGACGGCGTTGATGTGGGCCATGTTGGCATGAAGATTCTGGCCCTCAGCGATGAAGTGGTGGACTTCATCTACAGCGCCGATGTCAAAAAACGTTTTGGCGACGTTGACCTGGTGCTGGGCTGTGGCGACTTGCCGTTTTATTACCTTGAGTTTGTGGTGACGATCTTGAACAAGCCTCTGTACTTCGTGCCGGGCAATCACGACGCCCGCAGCCAGTTTCTTTCGGATGGCCGGATCGTGAATCACGCCGAAGGATGCGTGAACCTGGATGGCCGGTTGGTCGAGGAAGACAGCTTGTTGTTGGCTGGATTGGGCGGCAGTATTCGCTACCGGCCCGACGGCATTCATCAATATTCGCAAAACGAAATGAGGGCCAGAGTCGCCTCGTTGACGCCGTCTCTGTGGTTCAACCGCTTTCGTCATGGACGTTTTCTCGACATTCTTATCAGCCACTCGCCGCCGTTGGGGATTCACGATGGTGGCGACCTGGCCCACACCGGCTTTGCCGCCCTAGTGGACTTTATCAAAGTCTTTCAGCCACGCTTTCTCCTGCACGGCCACTCGCACGTCTACCGCCAGACCGACATCACCCGCACCCAGCTTGGCCGAACCGAAATCTTGAACGTTTATCCTTATCGGTTGATTGAGTGGGAGCCTGGCCTATGAGCGACGAGCTAAACATCACGCCGCAGGATCGCGCTGACTTTGGCGCGGCCCGGCTCAAAGCGTTCTTTCGCGACATCCTGGCGTTTTTGCGCGGCCAACGCAACGATCTGCTCTCATACAACGACATGCGCGAGAAATTGAAGATCGGCGGGCCAATCTATCGTGGGGTGAAGACGGTGCTTGTCAGCCAGATCGCGGGCAGCGTCAACCGCTACCGGGACTTTGATCGCGCCTTCCTGCCCACCCAAACCCACACCGCCGAACGCTGGCAGAAGATCAACCGGGCCTTTTATCAGGACGTGAGCTTGCCGCCGGTCCTGCTTTACAAAGTGGGCGACGTTTATTTTGTGCTGGACGGCAACCACCGGGTGTCGGTGGCCCGTGAGAAAGGCCAGGAATTCATCGAAGCCGAAGTCCGCGAGTGCTCGGTGCGAGTCCCCATCACGCCCGATCTGCAACCGGACGATCTGGAAATACTGGGTGAGAAGGTGGCGTTTCTGGAGCGCACCGGCTTCGACAAGCTCAAACCGGGCGCGGACATTGCCCTGACGATTTTGGGCGGCTACGAGCGCCTGCTGGAGCATATTGCCGTTCACAAGTATTACATGGGCCTGGAATTTCAGCGCGACATTAGCGACGACGAGGCGGTGGTTCATTGGTATGATACAGTGTGCCTGCCGCTCATCAACGCCATCCGTCAAGCTGAAGTGTTGGACAGGTTCCCGGCGCGCACTGAAGCTGACTTGTATTTGTGGGTGATCGATCACCAGCATTATCTGCGCGAACACGAGCCGGAGATCACGCCTCAGGACGCCGCCCAAGACTACGCCGAGAAGTTTGGCGAATAATCACCGTGACCATCGCCTGGCCTTTCACAACCGCTGAACTCACCGCCGCCCTCCGCCGCTATCTGGCCGATGCCAGTCTGCGCGTGTTGCAGATCAGCGAAGAGCCAATTGAAGTCCGGCACGCGCTAGGCCTGATTCGTGGCGTGGGCCTGGACGTGGTGCGGGCCGATCATGAGGAGCATTACTCGTACATACTCAAAGAGCCGCAAGCCACCCGGCTGGGCCTGGCCGGGGCGGGGCGGCGTGAGGTGGGGTTGTACCGCTCGCTCACCTCGCAATTGACGCTTACCGTTCCAGAGCTGGTGGCCAGCGACTCCAACGGCGCCTGGCTCATATTGGAACCTTACCCGACCGAAGTTCCGCCCGAACACTGGACGGCTGACCACTACCGGCAAGCCGTCATTGACCTGGCGAGATTGCATGACCGCTTCTGGAATCTGGGCGAGGATTTACAAGCTTATGCCTGGCTGGGGCGGCCTCTCACGGGAGACTTTGCTGTGTATGTGATGGCGGCGGCCCAGGCCATGGAGATCATCATTGAGCGTGGCGCGCCGACGGCCATCACCGACTCGTTGCGGTTCGCCACCACCCTGGCCCGCCTGATCTCTGAAGCTGAAATCGTCTCGCGGTTTCTGCAAAGCGCCACGCACACCCTTTTGCATGGCGACTACTGGCCGGGCAACATTTCCATTGACGAAGACGGGCGGCACGTGGTTTATGATTGGCAAATGGTCAGTGTGGGGCCGGGCGTCATGGATCTGCTGGTGCTGATCAACAACAGCCGCATGTTGCTCCCGCCACTGCCGGTTGAGCCGGCTGAACTTGTCGAGTTGTACCGGCGCGAAATTGCGGCCCGCACTGGCAAGACATGGACTCAAGTTGAATGGGAGTTCCTGTGGGACTTTTCGATGATGTGGCGTTTTGTGCAGGAGTGGCTCAGCCTGCTGGCCCAGCCGACCCAACAACCCATTCACAATTACCTGCTGGAGCAAATCTGGCTTGAACCGCTGGATCGGGCCGTCTATCGTTGGATGAAGTATCTGCAAAACTAAAAGGTTGACTCATGAAAATCGTTTCCGTCTTTGGCGGCTCATTGCCGCAACCGGGATCGGCGGCGTATGATGAAGCTGTGGACATGGGACGGCGGCTGGCCGAGGCCGGGTTCGCCGTCGCCACCGGGGGCTACGGCGGTGTGATGGAAGCCGCCAGCCGCGGGGCCGCCGAAGCCGACGGCCACGTGATCGGCGTGACCTGCGGCCTGCTCGAAAACTGGCGCGAGGGCCTGGCCGCCAATCGCTGGGTCAAAGAAGAGATCAAATTCGGCTCGTTGCGCGAGCGCCTGAATCATCTGGTGGAATTTTGCCACGCCGCCATCGCCCTCGGCGGCGGCATCGGCACGCTCTCCGAGATCGCCCTCACCTGGAGCCTGATGCAGACGGGCGAGATCACGCCCAAGCCGCTCATTCTCGTCGGCCCGGTATGGCGCAACTCGCTCGGCGCCTTCCTCGAGCACAGCGACGGCTACATTCGACTGGAAGACAAACTGCTGTTAAAATTCGCCGTCAACACAGATGAAGCCGTCGCCATTCTCAAGGCGCACGACTAATCAAGCAGTGTCATTCCGAGCAAAGCGAAGAATCTCTGAGTTGGCGGTAAGAGATTCCTCGCCAAACATCGGCTCGGGATGACAAAGGACTGGAGACACTATCAATGTCAGAGCAAAAACTGCCTTCCCGCGCCGAAGATTTTTCAGAGTGGTATAACACCCTGGTGCAACGCGCCGACCTGGCCGATTACGGCCCGGTGCGCGGGACAATGATCGTCAAACCGTACGGCTGGACGTTGTGGGAAAACATTCAGGCCGCGCTGGACAAACGCTTCAAGGCCACCGGCCACGTCAACGCCGGCTTCCCCATGTTCATCCCGCGTCACTTCATCGAGAAGGAAAAGAAACACGTCGAAGGCTTCGCCCCGGAAATGGCCGTCGTCACTATCGGCGGCGGCGAAACCTTAGAAGAAGAGTTGATCGTCCGACCGACCTCGGAAACCACCATCGGCCACGCCTACGCCAAATGGATCAAGTCTTATCGCGACCTGCCGGTGCTGATCAATTTGTGGAACAGCGTGGTGCGTTGGGAGCTTCGCACTAAACTCTTTTTGCGAACGCTGGAGTTCTGGTGGCAGGAGGGCCACACCGCTCACGCCACTTATGAAGAAGGCCAGTTTGAAACGTTGCAAATGCTCGACATCTACGCTGACTTTGCCGAGAACGAGGCCGCCATCCCGGTGTTCAAGGGCCGCAAGAGCGAGGCCGAGCGTTTCGCCGGGGCCGACCAGACTTATTCGATTGAGGCCATGATGGGCGACGGCAAAGCTTTGCAAGCGGGCACGTCGCACAACCTGGGCCAGAACTTTGCCAAAGCGTTTGAGATCAAATATCAAGACAAAAACAATAAATTGCAGTATTGCTGGACGACCTCATGGGGACTCTCGACGCGCTTCATCGGAGCCATCATCATGGTTCACGGCGACGACAAAGGCCTGATCCTGCCGCCCCGGCTTGCCCCGCACCAGGTCGTCATTGTGCCTATCTTCAAGAACGACGACGAGAAGGCCAAAGTGATGGAAGTGGTCAACAAGAGTCGGGCCGAGTTGGTGGCCGCCGATGTCCGGGTGAAAGTGGACGACCGCGATGAAGCGCCCGGCTTCAAGTACAACGACTGGGAGATGCGCGGCGTGCCTCTGCGGCTCGAAGTTGGTCCGAAGGACGTGGAGAAGGGCACGGTGGCGCTGGCCCGGCGCGACCGGCCTGGCAAAGAAGGCAAAAGCTTCACGCCTCAAGCCGGCATCGCTCAGACCGTGGTCGAGACACTCAAGTCCATTCAGCAATCGCTTTACGACCGGGCGCTGGCTTTCCGCGCGGCCAACACTTTCGATCCTAAGACTTACGACGAATTCAAAGTCGTCGTCGAGAAAGGCTTTGCCTTTTCGTACTGGTGCGGCGAGCGCGAGTGCGAAACGCAGATCAAGGAAGAGACCAAAGCCACCACGCGCTGCGTTCCGCTAGACGGCCAGCCCGCCGGGCCGGGCGTTTGTATTCACTGCGGCAAACCGGCCACCGAGAAAGCGGTTTTCGCGAAGGCATATTGATTTTTAACACGAAGACACAAGGGCACGAGGACACGAAGAAAACTTTGTGTCTTTGAGTCCTGGTGTCTTTGTGTTTTTGTACGAATGAGAGTTGTCGGTTTAGCCTGGAAAGGCGCGCGAGTGTTTGCCACCCGTTTATTCGTGCAAGGGCCGCGTTACACCTGGCTGTGGCTCTACGAAAAAATTGCCCGTATCCAACAAGGCCTGTCGCCGGTTGAAACGAGCAGGGTGAACGACAAGTTATTCGTGGGCGGCCAGCAATACAAGCGCGGGCTGGATAAGATGCGCCAGCTTGGCATCGGGGCCACCGTCAGCTTGCGGGAAGAGGCCGACGATGCAGTCCGGGGCGTGGCCCTGTCCCGTCACCTGTGGTTGCCCACCCCCGACGACGGCGCACCCACCCTGGCGCAACTTGAGGACGGCGTGAGTTTCATTCGAGACTCCATTCGGGCCGGGCATGGCGTTTACATTCACTGCGCCCAGGGCGTGGGGCGCGCGCCCACCCTGGCGGCGGCCTACCTGATCGCCGAAGGCCACTCGCCGCACTCGGCGCTGGAGGCCATTCGTAAGGCCCGGCCCTTCATCACGCCGACGCCGATTCAGTTGAAGCGTCTGGCCGAGTGGGAGAAACGGAACAGCAATGGTCGTTGAACCTGTGACCCTGATGGGCCGCCACGTCCGGCTTGAGCCATTGAATCCATCGCACGCCGAAGATTTGTTAATCGCCGGGCGCGACCCCGAAGTTTGGACTTACATGCCACGCCACGCATTTGAGACGCTGGAGGATGTGAAAGCGTGGATTGCCTGGTCGCTGGAACAGGCGGCCAAAGGAACGGACAGCCCTTTTGCCATCATCAATTTAGTGACCGGCAAAGCGGTGGGTAGCACCCGTTTTATGGATATTGCGACCGCCGACCGCCGCCTGGAAATTGGCTGGACGTGGCTGGCGCGTGAGGCCTGGCAGACGCCGGTGAACACCGAGTGCAAGTACCTGCTTCTGCGCCACGCCTTTGAAGTTCTGGGCTGTCTGCGGGTTCAGTTGAAGACTGACTTGCGTAACACACGCTCACAGCAGGCTATTGAACGGCTGGGGGCGGTGAAAGAGGGTGTGTTGAGGAAGCATGTGATTCTGAAGCTCAAAGGGGATTACCAGCGAAGCAGCGTAATGTACAGCATCATTGATACCGAATGGCCGGCGGCGAAGGCCCGGCTTGAAGCGAAGATGGGATCCATGAAGAACACGAAGGAACACGAAGAAGAAAGCTGTTCGTGAGATTCGCTTAATTCGTGGCAGGAATTAATGCCGGCCTTAGACATTGCCCAGATACGAGCCGAAGCCGCCGAGGTGGCGAAGTTGTATGGCGACCCGGAAGCCTTTGCCCTGAACGCCAGAGATTTTTTTCAGGTACACAGCGCCCCCAGCTTTCGCCGGAGTGACGTTGTCACCACCAACGCGCCGCTCAAAAGCTACGACACGCCGCCGCCGGTCATTCGGGCGCTGGTCAACGCCGTGCGCAAAATGGCGGCTGTCAACGACGCGCACACCCTGTTGGTGGCCGAACGGTTGTGGGCCGACCCGGTTCGGGAACAGAGGCGGCTGGCCGTTGACCTGCTGGGCCTGGTGGTCGCCATCCGGCCGGACGAGTCTTATCAATTGATGATGCGCTGGTTGATCGGGCTTGACGACCTGGAGTTGATTGGCGCTCTGGCAACTGAGGTGAGCGGGCCGTGGCTGACAGGCGATTTGTATGGCCGGCTGGATCAGGTGCGGCAGTGGGTGAATAGTCCCTACAAGCACCAGCGCCAGTTCGGGGTGATGACGCTGGCCCCACTGGCTAAATTACGCAACTTTGGCGATACCTCGGCGGTGCTGGAAGTGATGACGGGCGTGATGCGCGAGAACGACGTGGAAGTGCGCAAGAGTGTTGCTCACGTGATACGCGACTTGTCGGCCAATGGGCCGGGCGAAGTGGCGCGCTTCCTCGGCAGTTGGGCCGACACGATTGACAAGAACACTAACTGGATCGTGCGCCACGCCCTGGAAAAACTGGACACAGACACTCGCACCCAAATCTCATCCATTTTGCGCGGGCAGGGCCGGGAATGACCCTGCGTTCTGGTTGAGGAGCCCGCACGCTTGCGCGCGGATGCGGCTTGGGTTCGCCCCTGGGGGTGCGAACTCCTCCAACAACTCTGACGTGCAAGCGGGGCCGGAGTCGGGTATGGTATAATCTTCGCCGTTGACTAGACCGGTGGGCGGGCCAACTATATTTTCTGCCCACCTGGTGACCCGCCCAGGAGGTCGGATGTCATGGCTCTAAACAAGGAACAAAAATCGCAAGTCATTAACAACACCCGTCGGCACGACAAAGACACCGGCTCGCCGGAAGTGCAGGTTGCCATCCTCACCAGCAAGATCACTTATCTCACCGATCATTTGCGCAAGCACAAAGGAGACGTCGCCTCCCGCCGAGGCCTGTTGAAGATGGTGGGCACTCGACGCCGCTTGCTCACTTATCTCAACAAATCCAACCCGGCGTCCTACGCCGCTTTGGTGAACAAACTGGGTTTGCGGAAAGCAAAGTCAGCCTAAATTTATACAGGAAGAGGCACTGCCTTTTGTAACGCTCGACGGACACTGTGCTCATCGCCCGGTAGACGGGTGGGGAGCCGGTGTCTGTTTTTATTGTAAGGGCCGGCCTCGCGCCTGCCCCGGGCAACTGCAAAGGTTGCCCTTGCCAAAACATTTTGCCGGAAGGGCGCAATGTCAGTAGTCAGTAGTGAGGTCTTATCTAGGACGCTTGAATGAGGCTTGACCACTGTTTACTGGCGGCTCCCTCCAGCCATCCTTACGGAGGATTTTCTAATGCCTGAATCAAAACAATATAACGTCATGATTGGAAGTGACTTGATCACTTTCGAAACCGGCAAGCTGGCCGGGCTGGCCGGGGGCGCCGTCACTGTTAGAGTGGGCGACACCATGCTGTTAGCGACAGCCACTATGTCCAAAGAACCGCGTCTGGGAATTGACTTCTTCCCTCTCAGCGTGGACTACGAAGAGAAGCTGTACGCCGCCGGGCGCATCCCCGGCTCGTTCTTCCGGCGCGAAGGCCGGGCCAGCGAAGGCGCCATCCTTACTGCCCGCCTCACCGACCGCCCCTTGCGCCCGCTCTTCCCCGACGACCTGCGCAACGATGTGCAAGTCATCATCACCTCACTCTCGGTTGACCAGGTTCACCAGCCCGACATCCTGGCCATCAACGGCGCAAGCGCGGCCCTGACCATCTCCGACATCCCGTTCGGCGTGACGCCCTACGACGGGCCAATCGGCGCGGTGCGGGTGGGCCTGGTGGACGGCGAACTCGTCGTCAACCCCACCTTCGAGATGATGGATCGTTCCGATCTTGACCTGCGCCTGGCCGGAACCCGTGACGCCATTCTCATGGTCGAGTGCGGCTCGAAAGAAGTCTCGGAAGCTCTGATGGTCGAAGCGTTGGAATTCGGCCACAAGGCTCTGCAACCGATCATTGATCTGCAAACGCAAATGGCCGCCGAGATCGGCAAGCCCAAGCGCGATTATCGCCGCTTCACCCTCAGCCCCGAACTGGCGGCGGCGGTGAAAGAAAAAGAGGCGGGCCGCACCGGCCAGGCCATGCGCGCCGAGTCCGACAAAGCCGCCCGCAACGCCGCCCTCGACGCTATCGAAGCCGACGTGCTGGCCGCCTTTGCCGCTCAGCCGGACAAATCGCCCTCCGAGATCAAAGAAATTCTGCACGACATCCTGCAGGTCGAAGTCCGGGCGCGCATCATCAAAGACGGCGTCCGCCCCGACGGGCGCGGCTTGCGCGACATCCGTCCGCTGGCGGCAGAGGTCGGCCTCAGCCCGCGCGCGCACGGCAGCGGCCTCTTCACTCGCGGCGAAACGCAGGTGCTCTCGCTGGCGACACTCGGCACGCCCCGCGACGCCCAGGAACTCGACACACTCTCGCCCGAAGACAAGAAGCGCTACATGCACCACTACAACTTCCCGCCGTTCTCAACCGGCGAGACTCGCCCCTTGCGCGGCTCCTCGCGGCGCGAGGTGGGTCACGGCGCGCTGGCCGAGCGCGCCCTCATCCCGGTTCTGCCGCCCGACACGGACTTTCCGTACACCTTGCGCGTCGTCTCCGAAGCGCTTTCGTCGAACGGCTCGACCTCGATGGCTTCGGTCTGCGGCTCGACGCTGGCGCTGATGGATGCCGGTGTGCCGATCTCGTCGCCGGTGGCCGGAATTGCGATGGGCCTGGTGAAAGACGACAACGGCTACGCCGTCCTCACCGACATTCAGGGCCTCGAAGATCACCTGGGTGACATGGACTTCAAAGTGGCCGGGACTGAAAAAGGCATCACCGCCCTGCAAATGGACATCAAGATCAAGGGCCTCACCGCCCAGATCATGTCCGAGGCGCTAGCCCAGGCCCGCGAAGCCCGGCTGAAGATTCTGGAATTGATCCGGAGCGTCCTGCCCGAACCGCGCCCCGGCCTCTCGCCGTTCGCCCCGCGCATGACGATCATGCAGATCAACCCTGAAAAGATCGGGGCGGTCATCGGCCCCGGCGGCAAGATGATCCGCAAGATTCAAGAAGAGACCGGGGTGAAGATTGACATTGAGGACGATGGCAAGGTGTTCATTGCCGGAACCGACGGGCCGAGCGCCGACAAAGCCCGCGAGATGATCGCCGCCCTCACCGAGTCGCCGGAGATTGGCCGCATCTACACCGGCAAGGTCGTGCGCACTGCCGACTTCGGCGCGTTCGTCGAAATCATGCCCGGCGTGGATGGTATGGTTCACATCAGCCAACTGGCCGACTATCGCGTCAACAAAGTGGAAGACATTGCCAAGCTTGGCGACGAACTGACCGTCATGGTCATCAACGTGGACGAGGGCGGAAAGATTCGGCTCTCGCGCCAGGCCGTGCTCGAAGGCTGGACGGCGGAAGAAGCGATGGAACGCGATCGCAAACCGTCGGGCGGAGGCCGACCGGGCGGCGGAGACCGGGGCGGGTTCCGGGGCGGCGGCCGCCCCGGCGGCGGCGATCGCAATCGCGGCCCGAGGCGGTAAAACAAAGCGGAGCGCTCGCGCGAAGTCGCGCTCACCCCTCAATAAAAGCCTATCCGAAAGACCCTTGGGGTTTCCGAAATCCTAAGGGTCTTTCCGTTTATAGAGTAAAATCAAATTGCTTTATCGCCCAAGCACAAGGAGGAGCATAATGCCCACAACAGAAGAAGTTACCTCACCACGCTGGGGAGGCTCGACCAAGTTGATCGTGGCGCTGACGGCGGTGGCCCTCATCGCCTGGGTGCTGTGGCGCTTTCAATTCCTGATCGCGCCGTTGGTCACGGCAGTAATGATCGCCTACCTGCTCAACCCGGTTATCACCTTTATCGCCGGGCGGCTCAAGTGGTCGCGGACGGGGGTGGCGGCGTTGTTGTATTTGATTCTGGTGCTGGCGCTGGCCTCGCTGGCGACCGGAGTGGGCCTGTACGTAGCCAATCAGATCGCCGGCCTCAATTTGAACGTCCAGCAAATTGTTGCCGACCTGCCGAAGCGGATTGACGAACTGACGCACAGCCAGTTTGTGATCCTCGGCTACACCATTGACCTCTCGCGGCTTGACTTCACCACCGTCTACAATCAAATTGCCTCGGCCATCCAACTGGTGTTGACCCAGACCGGCTCAATCGTAGGGCAGGTGGCCTCCAATACCGCCGAGTTCGTCGGCTGGACGGTGCTGGTTCTGCTGGTGTCGTTTTACATCGTCAAAGATGTGTCCGGTGTGCGCGGGGCGATTGATCGTTACGCCGCCGACCCTGGCTACCAGCGCGACGCCTCGCGGCTGATCCACGAGTTCCAAAATGTTTGGAATGCATTCTTGCGCGGCCAGGCGGCGCTGGCGATCACCATCTGGCTGGTGGATTGGATCGGCCTGTCGATCCTTAACGTGCGCTACGCTTTTGTGCTTGGCCTGCTGGCGGGTCTGCTGGAGTTTGTGCCCACCATCGGCCCGATCACGGCCGGCGCAATTGGCATTGGCATCGCCCTGTTCCAGCCCGGCAACTGGTTTGGCCTGTCGCCATTGCCGTACGCCGCCGTCGTCGCCCTGTTCTTCTTCCTGGTGCAACAGGCCGAGAACTACGTGCTGGTGCCGCGCATCATCGGCGAGCACCTCAACCTGCACCCGGCGCTGATCATGATCGGAGCCATCATGGGCGCCAGCCTGGCCGGAATTCTGGGCCTGCTGCTGGCCGCGCCGATGGCCGCGACGATCAAGTTGTTTGGCCGTTATGCCTGGCGCAAGATGCTCGACCTGCCGCCTTTTGAAGAAGAGGAGGCGCCCAAACCCAAGCCCATCATTGCCTTACCTAAGATTGATTTCAAAGCGTGGTTCAAGCGGGGCGAGGCCAGGAAAAAGACAACCGATAAAGCCGACGGAACGGATTGAGCGGCGATGGAAATTAGTTTTCGCCCGGCCCGGCCCGACGACCACCCGGCCATGCTGGCCCTGTGCGCCAAAATCTGGGACGGCAACGATTACATCCCGGAAGTTTGGGACGACTGGCTGGCCGAGCCTCACGGCCAGTTCACGGCGGTGATGGACGGCGAGACGTTGATCGGCCTGGGCAAGCTGTCTTTGATGGCCGACGGGGCGCAGAAAGAATGGTGGTTGCAAGGTCTGCGGATCGATCCGGCGTATCGCGGCCAGGGCATTGGCCGCCAACTGCACGAGCACAACATGGCCTTGTGGCATCGCCTCGGCGGGCCGGGTGTGCTCAGGCTGTTGACGGCAGACGACAACCTGATGGTTCAACGCCTGTGCGAGCAGACCGGTTTCCAACGGTTGGCGCGTGTCATCTGGCATCGCGCCGAGGCGCTCTCCCCGTCCTCAGCCAGCGACTCATTCCGGCCCGTCGCCCCGGCAGAGGCGGCCTCCCTGTTTTCAACGGTTGAGCCGTCTCATCTGTATCAACATCACCATCGTCTGATGAGTTTGGAAGGCGGGTGGTCGTGGACGGAGCTGACCTTAGCTCGCTTGAATCAATTTGCCGAGCGCGGCAACGCCTGGCTGTGGCATGGGCGGGCGTTGACGCTTGTTGAGCCGATTACCGGTGAAGACAGCGGCGCGCCGACACTGCACTTAAGTTTTGTGGGAACGACGACGGATGATTTGGCCGGGTGCTTGCGCGAGACGCGGACTCTGGCGAGCCGGTTGGGCCGCCAGTTTGTAAGTGTGACCGTCTCCGCCGACGATCTTATTCTCTCTGAAGTCCTGAACGCCGCCGGATTCGCCAGAAGCTGGGACGGCAGTTATTTTATTTACGAGATTTCGCAATGACCTCGCTCGACGATAAATCCAAACCGCCGCCTCGCCCTGCCGAGCCGCTGACTGCGCAGAAGATTGATTTTGCTTATTCGATCTTCTGGACGAAGCTGGCGCGAACGTGGGGTGTCGAACGCCGTCGCTTGATGGCCGGGCGCGTAGCCTCAGTTGTAACTTCACCCGGCTTTGAAGCCAACGCCCTTGAACGCAACTATCGCATTGAGGGTCTGGACGATCTGGCTCACTCTGGCGCAAGCCTGCTGGCTTTGCAGAAAGTGCTGGAGGCATTGGGCAAGGCAGAGGCTCAGGGATGAAATTTTCTGCCGCTCAATAACAGGAGAACCCGTATGGACTACTCAAAACTTTTAGAAGCCGCAATCGCCGAAGCGCGGCAGGGCCTGGCCGAAGGCGGCATTCCCATCGGCGCCTGTTTGGCCGACGGGCAGGGCAACATTCTGGGGCGCGGCCACAACCGGCGAGTGCAACAAGGCGATCCTTCAGTTCACGGCGAGACCGATGCCTTCCGCAACGCCGGGCGAGTGAAGACCTATCGCGACAAGATCATGGTCACTACCCTGGCCCCGTGCTGGTATTGCAGTGGTCTCGTCCGCCAGTTCAACATCGGCACGGTCGTTGTCGGCGAGTCGGTCAACTTTCAGGGCGGCGTAGACTGGCTGCGCGAGAACGGCGTCAACGTCGTTGACCTGCATTCCGAAGTGTGCATCAAGATGTTAGGCGACTTCATCCGCGAGCACCCGGAATTGTGGGCGGAGGATATTGGGGAAGCGTAGCGAATCGTGAACAGATGACAGGATGAGACAGGATCATCTTGTCATCCGGTCATCCGGTCATATTTGGGTTTGCGTCCTCTGCTTATTCAAGGTAGACTGTACTTCCCAGCGGCTAAAAACTTTTCACAAAGGAGTTGTTCTCTTGACCTACAACCTGCGCCCGCTGGACACTGACACTTACATCCTCGAAACACCTGCCCTCGAGTCGTTCCTCTTCGACCGAACCGTCGTCGGCATTCCCCTGCTGAACGCGGCGCGCGAGGCCACCGTTCACTGGCTGGCCGCCCTGCGCGACAACAAACTGCTCGACCCCGCCGAAAACGTGGCCGGCCTCACCATCCTCACCGGCGGCCTGTATTACGGCCTCCAGCCCGCCTGGCAAACCGTCTTCGGCTCACTGCTCCCCGAAAACTTCATCGGCATCAAGCGTCATCTCGACGAGCGCAATCAGTGGTTTGCCGATTATCACTATGCCTCGTTTGAAGCGCCGTGTGAGACAGTGCTGGTGGGCGACACGGTGGCCTCGGGGGTGAGCGTCTCAAAAGGGATGCGGGCCTTTGCCGATTGGGCCAAGTCGCATGGGTTGAAACAGGTGCACTTCTTCTCGGCCTGCGGATCGCGCATTGGCGGCCAACGGATTCGTGAAGTGTGCGCCAAGCTGGGGCTCGGGGCGACGTTCACTCACGGGCTGGCCGCCTTTGGCATGGCCGAGCAGGGCTGGCAATTGCCCGACACCGACTTGCCCTGGCTTCACCCCGACACTGTCACCCAGACTCACTACCAGCAACGGGCCGAGGCCGCCTTTCAGGGCAAGCCGGTGTGCGCCATTGGCGATTGGGGAATGCGGTGTAAAAACCCCAAAGCCTATTTGCACGAGTGGCAGGAAGAAGCCGAGTATTGGAAGCTGAAACTTTGAACAGAGGCAACTGCTTTAGCCTCACAGCATAATCCACGAAGGGCCACGAAGCTTCACGAAGAAATCTTATATTCGTGTTTCTTCGTGTGACTTCGTGGATCAAAAAAGTGAGCTTGGGCAGTTGCGCCCAGAGGAGGAAACTATTATTGGCGAGAACTGTTCTTTGAATCCCATCGAATCACCCCACGATTTTCCAGGAGGAGGAAAACCATGTCTGCTCGCAAACCCAGCTTTATCGTCATCAGTTTGATCGCCGCCCTGACGCTGATCCTCAGCGCCTGCGCGACGCCACCACCGGCGACGGTAATCGTCAAAGAGACCGTCACCGTCAAGGAAACCGTCGAAGTCCAGACGACCGTCGAAGTCCCTGTCGAAGTCACCTCCATCCCAGAACCGGCCAAGACGGTCAAAGTCTTTGGCGCGTTCGCCACCCCGCTCGAAGAGCCGTGGGATAACGTGATCCATACTGCTCTGGTTGCCGCTCAGGAGCGCGGCGAGATTGAATATACCTGGGCGGATAACATCGGTTACTCGGGCGACATGGAACGTGTTCTGCGCGAGGAAGCCACCAAGAACGCGCCGGATGCCATCTTCGGCGACGCCTTTGGCAACCGGGATGGTGTCGCCAAAGTGGCCGCCGAGTTCCCGGCCATTGCCTTTGTCTTCGGCTCGGATGGCGGCCCGCAGAATCCCAACCTGGCCGTGTTCGACAACTGGATTCACGAACCGGCTTATCTGACGGGCCTGATCGCCGGCAAGATGACCGAGACCAAGCACATCGGTGTGGTAGCCGCCATCCCGATCCCGGAAGTTAATCGGATCGTCAACGCTTTCATCCAGGGCGTCAAAGAAGCCAACCCGGATGCCAAGGTGACGGTGAGTTACATCGGCGGCTTCTTCGATCCGGCCAAGGCTAAAGAGGCCACTCTGGCCATGATTGACGCCGGGGCCGACATCATCTACGCCGAGCGCGAGGGCGGCATTGAGGCCGCCGCCGAGAAAGGCCTGTTTGCCTTCGGCAGTCTCACCGACCAGAACGCCGAAGCGCCCGACTACGTGCTCACCAGCCCGTTGTGGAATATGGGGCCAACGGTGGATTACGTGGTTGCCCAAATCAAAGCCGGTTCCTACACCGCCCAGGACTTGAAGGACTTCAGCCTGATGGCCAAGGGTGGGTCGTCGCTTGCGCCCTATCACGGCAACGACTCCAAGATTCCGGCGGACGTGCTCGACCTGGTGAAGCAGAAGCAGGAGGCTATCATCAGCGGCAACTTCCGCGTGGACATCAACGAGGGCGCGCCGCCTTCGGGGCAGTAGCCCCCACCCTGACCCCTCCCCCGTTCGCCATAAAACACGGCGAACAGGGGAGGGGGATTTGTTTTGTATGACTCTTCAAACCGTTGAATTGCGCGGCGTCACCAAACGCTTCGGCACGCTGACTGCCAACGACGCCGTTGACCTTGAACTGCGCGCCGGGGAAGTTCAGGCCCTGCTGGGCGAGAACGGCGCGGGCAAGTCCACGTTGATGAAAATTTTATACGGGCTGTATCAGGCCGACGAGGGCGAGGTCCGAATTGACGGCCACCCCGTCCGAATCACCTCTCCGGCCTCGGCCATCGCTCACGGCATCGGCATGGTCAGCCAGCACTTCACCCTCATCCGCACCCTGACCGTGGCCGAGAACGTGGTGCTGGGCATGCCGACCGGCCTGACGTTTGATCTCGCCAAAGCCAAACGCGAAGTGGCGGCGACTTCGGAGCGCTACGGTTTTTACGTGGAGCCGGGCGCGGTGGTGCGTCATCTGTCGGTAGGCGAGCAACAACGAGTCGAGATCCTCAAGGCCCTGCACCGAAACGCGCGGGTGCTGATTCTCGACGAGCCAACGGCGGTGTTGACGCCGCAAGAGTCCGAGGCGCTGTTTGTGGCGATCAAAGGATTGGTGGCTCAGGGACTCGCCGTCGTCTTCATCAGCCACAAGATGCAGGAAGTGCTGGCGGTGAGCGATCAGGTGACGGTTCTGCGCGACGGGCGGGTAGTGGGCCGCCTTGCCACAGGGGAAGCCACCGAGGTCGGGTTGGCGCAGTTGATGGTGGGGCGCGAGATGTTTGGGGTGAAACGCGGGGCAGGGGGCGTGTTGAGAGATGGCGACTCCGTTCTTGCCGTTGAGGATGTATGGGCCGCCAGCGATAAAGGCCACGACGCTCTGCGCGGCATTTCGCTCAATGTTTGCGCCGGAGAAATTTTGGCGGTGGCCGGTGTGGCCGGCAACGGGCAGAGTGAGTTGTCTCAAGTTCTTCAGGGCCTGCGCCAGCCGACGCGCGGCAATATTTTTCTCAAGGGCCAGAACCTGATCGGGCTGATGCCGGGCGAGATTGTGCGGCGCGGTGTGGGCCACATTCCTGAAGATCGGTTGAACGCGATTGTCGGTGAACTGAGCGTGGCCGAGAACATGGTGCTGGAGTATTTGCCAGAGTTCACCCGCGGCGGCCAGTTGAATCGGCCAGCCATTGAGGCCCATGCGGCGCAATTGATCTCCGAATATCAAATCAAGGCGGCGCCGGCGGATCAGGCGCGCACGCTGTCCGGCGGCAACATTCAGAAGATGATCCTGGCCCGCGCCCTGCATCGCAGTCCGGCGCTGGTGGTGGCGGTTGACCCGACTCGCGGCCTGGACATTGGCGCGACCGATTACGTGCGGACCCGCCTGCTCGAACAGCGCGGACGCGGCGCGGCGGTTCTGCTGATCTCCGAAGACCTCGACGAGATTCTGTCGCTGGCCGATCGCATCGCCGTGATTTACGAAGGCCAGATTGTGGGCGAAGTGGCGGCGAGCGAGGCCAGCGCCGAGAAGTTGGGGTTGATGATGTCGGGCTCTAAAAAAGGGGACGCAGATAAACGCGGATGAACGCGGATAAAAACAAAAATCAGCGAAATCCGCGTTTATCCGCGTCCTATTCTTGGCCTGAACAATTACGCCGTTTGAAATTATGAGGGGTAAAACATGTTAGGCTGGCGGCTTGAAAAAGGTTCTTCCCCACTCTGGATGCGGGCGCTGATTCCGGTGCTATCAATCCTCGCCACATTTCTGTTGACGGCAACACTGCTGGTCTTCGCCCGCGCCAACCCGTTCGCGGCGTTCTACTTCATGCTCGTCGAGCCGTTGTCGGCCCCGGTGAGCGCGCTGGAAGTGCTGGTGAAGGCCACACCGCTCCTGCTGGCCGGGCTGGCGGTGGTGTTTGCCTTCCAGGCCGGCTACTACAACATTGGCGCTGAGGGTCAACTCTACGCCGGCGCGCTGGCCGCGGCCTGGGTGGGGCAATTGACGTTCGCCCAAACCACACCTGCGCTCATCATGATTCCGCTGATGCTGATCGCCGGCTTCGCCGCTGGCATGGCCTGGGCGCTCGTCCCGGCGCTCCTGCGCACGCAAATGGGCGTGGACGAAGTGGTGACGACGCTTCTGCTCAACTCGGTGATGCTCTATCTCATCAACGGCATCCTCAATGCCTACTGGCTCGACCCGGTGACATTTTGGCCGCAGTCGCCGCGCATCGCGCCCTCCGCCGAGTTTCAGGTGATCGTGCCGGGTTCGCGGGTTCACTTCGGCCTCGTCGTTGGCCTGGTCGTCATGCTGGTTCTATGGTGGATCATCAATCGCACGCCGCTTGGCTTGCGAATGCGGGCGGTGGGCCTGGGCAAGGACGCGGCGCGGTTCATGGGCGTGAACGTGGCCCGGATGACGCTCGTCGCGGCGCTGGTGAGCGGCGGCATCGCCGGGTTGGCCGGGGTGGGCGAAGTGGCCGGGATTCATCACCGCCTGCTGGAAGATATTTCGCCCGGCTACGGTTATTCGGGCATTGTGATTGCCACCCTCGGCGCGCTCAATCCGTTCGGCGCCGGTCTGGCCGCAACCTTCATCGCCCTGGTGGACGTTGGCGGGCAATCCGTCAGCCGCCAGTTAGGCATCCCCTCCTTCCTGGCCGATGTGGTGCAGGCCACGATTCTGCTGGTGACGCTGGCGTTGTTGTTGCTGACGAGGTATCGGTTTAGGAAAGTGGCTGAGATAGCACACGGAACGTAGGGAGTTGACGAAGGACGAACGACCGCTTCGCGAGACGAAGGCTTCGCTTTTCGTCCATCGTCTTTCGTCCATCGTCGGTCATTATGGATCAAACCCTCATCATCGGCCTCCTCGCCGCTACCCTTCGCATCGCCACCCCCATCCTCCTCGCCGGGCTGGGCGAAGTCTTCGCCGAACGGGCGGGTGTGCTCAACCTGGGCATCGAAGGCATCATGGCCCTGGGCGCTATCCTGGGCTTCGTCGTCGCCTACCTCACCGGCTCGCTGTGGGCTGGCCTGCTGGCGGCGATGGCCTGCGGCCTGCTGGCCGGTTTGCTCATGGGCTGGCTGGCGGTGACGCTTGGCCTCAACCAGCACGTTTCTGGCCTGGGCGTCACCCTGCTGGCCTCGGGCATCGCCCTGTTTTTCTTCCGGGTACTGTTCAAAGGCACAGCCAACCCGCCGCAGATCGATCCTTTTCAGCAAGTGAGCCTGCCTGCGCTGGGCGTGATTGCGCCCATCTTTGAGCAATACTGGCTTACATATTTCGCCTTCCTGCTCGTGCCGCTGGCGTGGTGGATTTTGTATCGCACCACCTTCGGCCTGTGGATTCGGGCGGTGGGCGAGAACCCGCAGGCCGCCGACACTGCCGGGGTGAACGTGGCCCGCGTGCGTTACACGGCGCTGGCAATTAGCGGGGTGTTGATGGGGCTGGGCGGGGCGTTCCTCTCGCTAGCCCAACTTGGCACGGCCACGTTCGGCATCGTGGCCGGGCGCGGCTGGGTCGCCATTGCCATCGTCATCTTTGGCAACTGGCAGCCGGAGAAGGTATTGCTCGGCGCTCTACTCTTCGGCGGCGTGGAGGCCCTGCAACTTCGCCTGCGGGCCATCGGCCTGCAAGTGCCGTATCAGCTTTTGCTGTCACTGCCTTACCTTGCCACCATCGTCGCCCTGGCGCTGGCCGGGCGCAACGCCTCTTACCCGGCGGCGCTGTTGAAGCCTTATAAGCGGGAGGAGTGAAGTGGCAGGTGAGTCGAGTCCGGCCAACACTCGCGATCTCCCCAAATCAATCCATTGGGGGCGTTTAGCTATTGTTCTGTTGCCAATAGGTAGTTCGTGTCCAAGAAATGGTTAGCGCGACAAGCGCCAGCCCGACTTAACAATTTGCAATAAAGGAAGCCTCAGGAGTAAGGTAGTGGTGTGTCCAAACCTATTCCTGGAGGCTTCCGATGTTCATCATAGCATACCCGGTTGAGGCCCAATTTCTGCAGAATGACTTGGTGAGGCTGGCGCAACAAACGCCGAAGT
>JACPWC010000019.1 GCA_016197225.1 Chloroflexota bacterium | reverse complement strand
CCGGGTCAGGTGTAGTGGCCGCGGCCTTGCCATTGTTGTTGGCAGTGTCTGATTGGATGTGAGACATGGTTCAGTTTCTTTCTCCGCCCTCTACAGTAATTTATCACGAAAGTTGTCTCACTCATTGTGACACAGAGGGTTCTATTATCCTGAACTTCCTGGGATTCCTGCGCTAATAGCTACATCAGTTATCGGGGTCTTTGTCTTCTATTTAATTAGGCCGCGCGATCCCAAAACAAGCAAGATACTTTTCGCTACAAGTAACATCTGCTTCCTTCCTTACGATGAACTTCAACTATTGTTTTCCCGTAAATACGAAGAGCAAACCGATGCCGAAAACCGTATTGCTTTGGGCAACATACTTGCCCTATTCTTGGATTGCAAATACTTGCTAGAAATAGTTGAGCCTGACTTTGTAATTGAAATTCTGGGTCATAAGATACGCGATAAACATGCCCTGAGATTTGCTATAGCCCAGGCTAATATAATTGGCGCTATGAGAAATCTAAATACTCTTCTCTCAATTATTGAAAAAGGCGACAAGGATAAGGAAAGAAGCCGTCTCAAGTTAGACGAAGTCATTTCGAGTATAGAAGTGGCAGCGCATATTCTTGACGAACTTGCGAATCCATAAGTTGGCACAATAAATCGCCCCGCGATGGTGGAAACATCCGAGGGCATGGCCTGGCCAATACAGGCGGCCTGGGCGCTGAGAGTGTACGGTGTGGTGTAACACTCTTCGGACCGCTTGCGCCAAGAAACGCAGGCGGCTTTTTTGTTAGGAGTGTGAGTTGAGTAATGAATGAGCAACCTTCCGTTGAGGATTACGACAGCATAATCGGCCTCTTCCTTGCTGACCATCCTGAGATGTGCACTTTTGAGCGGCAACAATTAGGACGAGCAGTAGTCTATGTGATAAGTATTGAAGACCATGAAGCAGGGCGAATCACAGTTGAGCCGCCGACAAAGCGGATGCCCGGTATTAGTATCGGGCACAATATGACTGCAAAGATGCGGGGGGTGTATCGAGAACTCGCTAAACACGGAATAGCGGCGAGAGTGCCAGAACCCGAAGCGGAGTTGAATCGGCGTTTTCTAAACATTTGCGGACGAATACAAAGCGAGATTGATTACAAGCTGAGAAAGGCAACAAGGCAATCGGCGGAGAACAACTCAGCTAAGGGTGAACAAGGCAATACCCTTGACCCATTTGCTGAGACCGAGATTGAACATCGGCGCGGCATTGTAGCAAAGGCTCTTCAAAAGAAAAAAGCTGATCCGCGTTTGACTTGGAAGCAAATATCCCAAGACTCAGAGATAGACACGCCAGTTAGGACTTTGACCGGATGGCGTAAAGACCCTAGATACAAGCCATAGTGAATCAATCGGCAAAAAACGGCAGACATCAGCAATAAGCGGCGGGATTAGTCACTCCGTCGCTTTTTTTTGCTATCTTGTAGGCTATGGCACGAGTAACGGTAACCCTGAAGGCAGACGAACACGATGCACTGCGAACACTGGCAGAGCGTGAATATAGAGACCCGCGAGCGCAGGTAGCCCTGATCATTCGGCGCGAGTTGGAGCGGCTGGGCCTCTTGACCACTAACCCGCAAGCTGATAAAGAACCGGCAAAGGCGAAAGTAGAGCTCAAGGTCGAGTTGAAAGAACTACAAATGCAGGTCGAGAAAAAAGGCGACATATCAGGCGAACACTTCATCGCCCACTGCCTGCGCTACATTGGCCGCTTGGCCCCGGACATCCTCGACGTCGTCATCGCAACGCTTGGCAGTCCTGTAGGCGGCCTGATGCTTGTGATCAAGAAATTGGCGGAGAAGGCGAAGGAACTGGCGGGCAAATCATGATCAACATCCAGCTATAATATTCGAGTGAAACTTCGGTTTTTGCTCTTGGCTTTGCTCCTCACCGCCTGCGCCTCCGCTTCACCCGAACCGACTCGCGAGCCGCAAATTGTGTTCATCACGCCCACGCCGTCGCCGGAAGTGATTGGCACGGCTACGGAAGAGGTTCTGCCCTTTCGCGACATCCTCACACCAACGGAAACTGCTTCCCCGGTCCCGCCGACGGCGACTCTTGCCCCTGCCACGCCGACTCTCCTTGCTGTTCCCGCCACCGCCCCGCCCCGGCCTCCGGCGGCGATCCAGCCGTCAAGCAACGTGATTCAGGTACAGCCAGCGCTTCCCCTACCAACAGCGGTTTCACCGACTGCTACTGCCCCTGTGACCATCGTCGCTCAACCGGCCTCAGATGTTGCCAGCGCCGAGCAGGCTGTCATTGACCTCACCAACGCTCAGCGCGCACTTTATGGCCTGCCGCCGTTATCACGTGACGAGACGATCATGAGCATTGCCCGCTCGCGTTCGACGGACATGGTGGCCCGCGACTATTTCGGCCACAACGATCCGGCGACGGGCATACACCTGGCGAGTGAGGCTATCACGGCTTCGGGCTTTGGCCGGGCTGGTGAGAACATTTACTGGAGCGGGCGCGGCTCGCTGACCGACTTTCCAGGCCAGGCCGTGGGTTGGTTCATGGGCGACCCGCCGCACCGCGCCAACATTCTGAATTCTGGTTATACTTCCATCGGCGTCGGCATCACCTGGAACGGCCTGGGCTGGGTGCTGACGCAGGATTTTGGCGGGCCGTAAAAGAGGGAACCGCGAAGGCGCGAAGGACGCAAAGAGAAGATATTAAGATTTCCTTCGCGCTCTTGGCGTCTTTGCGGTGAAAAAGACGATGACCAACAAAGAACTTGCCGACATTTTCTCTTCCATCGCCGACCTGCTCGAAATCAAAGGCGAGATCATCTACAAGATTCTGGCCTACCGCCGGGCGGCGGAGACGCTGACCGAGTTTGGGCGGAGCGTGAGCGACGTGTGGCGCGAGGGCGGCGTCAAGGGCCTGCGCGAGATTCCAGGCGTGGGCCAGGCTATTGCCGAAAAGATTGACGAACTGCTCTCCACCGGCCAGCTCGAATTTTTTGAGAAGCTCAAGAAGGAAATACCGGCCTCGCTCATTGACGTGCTCAAAGTGCCGGGCCTCGGCCCCAAAAAGGTCGCCATGTTCTGGAAGCAACTCGACATCACCACCGTTGAGGCGCTGAAGGCGGCGGCCGGGGCGGGCAAGTTGCGCGGCATGCCCGGCATGGGCGAAAAATCGGAGACGAAAATTCTAGAGGGCATCGAGGCCCTCTCGCGCCGCACTGGCCGCACGCCGCTCGGCCAGGCCCTGCCCATCGCCCGCGACATTCTGGCGATGTTGCGAAGCATCAAGGGCGTGGTCGCCGCCGAAACCGCCGGCAGTCTGCGGCGCATGAAGACCACCGTCGGCGACCTTGACCTGCTGGTGGCCTCGGCTGACCCGGAGCCGGTGATGAAGGCCTTCGTCTCGCAAAAAGAAGTGGCCCGCATCGTCGGGCAAGGCTCCACCAAATCGTCGGTCGAATTTCAAAACGGCATGAGGGCGCAGTTGTGGGTGCACCGCCCCGAAAAATTTGGCACAGCTTTGCAATACGCCACCGGCTCGAAGGATCACAACGTCCGCCTGCGCGAGATCGCGCTCGACAAAGGCCTCTCGCTCTCCGAACATGCCCTCACTAAGAAGAACGGCAAAGAGATTTTGTGCGCCACCGAGGCCGAAGTCTACGCCGCCCTCGGCCTGCCCTACATCCCGCCTGAACTGCGCGAAGATCGCGGTGAGGTGCAGGCCGCTCTCAAAAACAAGTTGCCTGATTTGATCGAAACGAGAGACCTGAAGGCCGACCTGCACTCACACTCGACCTGGAGCGATGGCCGGGCTTCGATCAAGCAAATGGCCGAGTCGGCCCGCGACCGTGGTCTTAGTGCCTTAGCCGTCACTGACCACTCCCAAAGTTTGGGCGTCACTGGCGGCCTGACCCCGGAACGCCTGCGCGAACAGCGGCGCGAGATTGACAAGTTGCAGCGCGAGCTTGGCGATTCAATTTTGATTCTTCAAGGCGCTGAAGTTGAAATCCGCGCCGATGGCACACTCGATTATTCAGACGAGGTGCTGGCCTCGCTCGACATCGTCGTGGCCTCGCTTCACACCAGCCTGCGCCAGCCGCGTGAGCAAGTCACCCAACGCCTGCTCAACGCCATCCGCAACCCTGAGGTAGACATCATCGGCCACCCGACAGGCCGCCTCATTCCCGACCGCGAAGGCGCCGACCTGGACATGGACGCGGTGCTGGCCGCCGCCGTTGAAACGGGTGTGGCGCTGGAGATCAACGCTCATCCTATGCGGCTGGATTTAGACGATGTATACTCTCGGCGGGCGATTGAAATGGGGATCCCGCTCGCCATCAACACCGACGCCCATCATCCAAATGATTTTGCTTTAGCCGAGTTTGGCGTGGCAACGGCCCGGCGCGGCTGGGTGACGGCGGCAAACGTGATCAACACCTGGTCAACAGCCAAATTGACGAAGTGGCTGGCGGGCCGGGGACAGATGATTGAAGGGAAGGCCGCCCTGACAGTGACGGCCACCACGAAGTCCAAAGCCAGGGCGGAGACGCCGGCAAAGAAAAAGGTTGTAGCCAAGAAGAACGCGAAGCGTATCGCAAAGAAAAAGTCCAAATAGAATTCGCTTATGAGTGACGCTGTACAAATAATCCGCCAGGCCTTTGAGGGCCTTGACGAAGACGAAGTGACGGCGCTGGCCCAGGCCGCCGAACGATGCACCTATCCTCCCGGCACGGTGTTGTGCCGGGAGGGCAACATCGAGCACGTGTTTTACATTATTCTCGATGGGTCGGTGGCCATCACCCGCCAGCTTGGAGACGGTGGAACGCGCCAACTCTCCGTGCGCGGGCCGGGCCATTTCTTTGGCGAGATGGCTCTGATCGATCAAAAGCCGCGCACGGCGTCAGTTTCCACCATTGACGACACGACTGTGCTGGAGATTTCCGAAGACACCCTCAACAACCTGCTCAAGAAAAACCCATCGGTGGCCTTGTCGGTGATGCGGGTGATTACGACGAATTTCCGCGTCTCCAGCGAAGCCTCCATCGCCGACCTCACCCACAAAAACATCGAACTGACCAAAGCCTACGCCGACCTCAAAGCGGCCCAAGCCGAGATCGTCGCCAAAGAGAAACTGGAACACGAGCTTGAGATCGCCGCCGAACTGCAACAAAGTTTACTGCCCACCGTTTTCCCCAACGTGAAAGGCTGGACGTTTGCCGGGCGCAATGTGCCGGCGCGGACGATTGGCGGCGACTTGTACGACGTGATTCAGGTGGACGACGAGCACGTGGGCTTGCTCATGGCCGACGTTTCCGACAAGTCCATTCACGCGGCGCTGTTTATGGCCGTCACCCGCAGTTTGTTCCTGCCCGAGTCGCGCCGCAGTCTCTCGCCGCAAGTGGTGGCGCAAGGCGTGCACCGCTGGCTCCTCGAAGTGTCGGCCAATTCCAGCATGTTTGTCACCGCTTTTTACGGCGTGCTCACCCCGGCCACCGGGCGCTTGCGCTACGTGCGCGCCGGGCAGGACAGACCGCTCTTGCTGAGGAAAGGCAAAGAAGGCTACACCGAAGTTGACGCTGAAGGCCGCTTTCTCGGATTGCTGGAAGGGCTGACGCTCGAAGAGTGCGAGATCACTCTTGCTCCTGGCGACACGCTGGTGATGTACAGCGACGGCGTGCCCGACGCCGTCCAAGATGACAACGAACCTTATGGGTTGGAGCGGCTGATCGCCTTGCTCGACAAGAATCGCGACGGCTCGGCCCAGCAAATTTGCGATGCGATCTTTAACGACGTGTTTGCCTTTCGCGGAAATGCGCCGGCCTTCGACGACATCACCGTGCTGATCGCGAGGGCGGATGTCTGAGGAAACCCAACCCAGTTATTCCCGGCGAAACCGGATCGGGCAGGCGGCGGTTCCATTGTGGGCCTTGGGGTTCCTGGCGGCCTTGTTCGCCGTCACCTGTCTCTCCCTCTGGGCCGTCATTTTGGTCTCGCGCCCCACTCTGCCGCGTGTCACCGCCGTGCCAGAGTTCATCATCGTTAGCAACACCTCAACCCCGTTCCCCGGTTCCGGCCAGGCTTCACCCACCGAGTTGCCCACTCTCGAGCCGCCCACCCCCACCGTTCCGCCCAACGTCAACCCCGGCGTGATCAACCTGGGCAGTTTCGTGCAAGTCGTCCGCACCGATGGCGACCCGCTCAAACTGCGGCAAGCGCCCTCGCTCAGCGGCGAGGTCAACTACCTGGCCCTGCCCAGCGAAGTGCTCAAAGTGGCCAACGGCCCCACCATCGCCGACGGCTTCACCTGGTGGTTCCTGGTTGACCCCGCCGACGAAAACCGCAACGGCTGGGCGGTGGAGAATTATCTTGAGGCGACGACGGGGCCGTGAAATAGAGGATTGGAGAATTCTCCAATCCTCCAATCCTCTGATCTCTAATTCTGAATGCCCAAACCCACCGCCATCCAAATCAGCAAGTCCCGCCGCGTCCTGGTCATTCCCTGGGATGACGGGCACAGGAGCGAGTATCCGTTCGACGGCCTGCGCGCCGCCTGCCCGTGCGCCTCTTGCCGGGGCGGGCACGAGAACATGGGCGCGCCGCCCGACCCCAACGTCTTCAGCCTGACGCCGATGCAAACGTACGAGCTTCTCGGCGCCGACCTGGTGGGTAGCTACGCCCTGCAATTGTTGTGGCACGACGGCCACAAGTATGGCATTTACAGTTGGGAGTATTTGCGGGGGTTGTGTCCGTGTGAGGAGTGCCGCCTCAAACAGACGCCAAAATGAAAATCGAAGCGCCCTTCTTCGTCGCCGGCGCCAGCGGCTCTCTCGTCTTTACTACCTTGTTTGCTACTGCACTCGCAACAAAATCTTTCCCTCTTTCCACAACTCTTCCAGGTTATAGTGTTTGCGTTGCGCCGCAGAGAAGAGGTGGACGATCACCCCGCCCAGGTCAATCAGCACCCAGCCGCTCTCAGCCTGCTCGTCAAGCCGCCGCAGAATCACTTTGCGCTTGATCCGGTTTTCGGCGGCGTCGTTCACCCCGTCGGCCAGCGCCCTCAGTTGGCGGTCACTGGCGCCGGTGGCGATCACAAAATAGTCGGCAAAGATGGACTGGCCGGAAATATCCAGCAATACAATGTTCTCGCCCTTCTTGTCTTCGATGGCTTCCACCAGCGAACGGGCAAAAGTTAAGCTATCCAGAGTCGTTCCTCCCAAAAAGATTCAGGAAAAGATTCAGGAAAAGAAGGAAAAAAGAAAATGAGGGAAAGAAGGGTTTCCTTCGTTTCCCGTTTCTTCGAGCCGTTATACCTCACGCGGGCATAAACTGCGCTTTTTCAAATCGCTGAAAGCGCAGAGTCAGTAACGAATCTAAAGCGGCTTTATGCGTCGTCGGCATTTCTCGGAGACACGTTTCAATCGCTGTCTTGAAGGCGGCGAAGTCAGT
>JACPWC010000018.1 GCA_016197225.1 Chloroflexota bacterium | reverse complement strand
TGATGAACAACTCCAAAACTTACATTCCCGAATCGGCGATGGTCATCGTCGCTCACCCCGACGACGCCGAGTTCGGTTGCGCCGGAACCATTGCCCGCTGGGCCAAAGCCGGTTGCCACGCTTGCTACGTGCTCTGCACCAGCGGCGACGTGGGCATTGCCACTGAGGGCATGACCAAGCAGCAGGCCGTTGACATTCGCGAAGCCGAGCAAAGAGCCGCCGCCGAGATTCTCGGCGTGAAAGAAGTGGTCTTCCTGCGCGAGCCGGACGGCATGTTGCAGGCGACGATGGAACTACGCAAGAAACTGGTGCGCGAGATACGGCGCTTCAAGCCCGAAGTGGTGTTTGTGATGGACCCGACTCTGGTGTGGGCCGGCGACGGTTACATCAACCACCCCGATCACCGGGCCGCCGGCCTGGCCGCCATTGACGCCGTCTTCCCGGCCTCCGGCCAGCCCAACCTCTTCCAGGAATTGGAAGCCGAAGGGCTGACGGCCCACAAGCCGCGCAAAGTGTTCAGCCTCAACTGGCGCGACGGCGACCACTGGATTTCGATTGACGAGACGATTGACGTGAAGATCGCCGCCCTGCGCGCCCACAAGAGCCAGATGAACGACTGGGACCCCGAGCCGCGCATCAAAGAATGGGCCGCCGAGCGAGCTAAAGGCCACGAGATGCACTACGCCGAAATCTTCCGGGTGGTGACGCTGGAGAGCGACGAGGACTGGGAGAAGCACAAGGGCGTGGTCGTCGGGCGGAAGAAGTAGGCGAATTTTTTGGACCTGGAGAGTGAAATGGGTAGACCACTGGTGCTGATGAGCCACGACGGCGGCGTGGACGATTATCTGTCGGTGATGTTGCTGATGGCAATGGATCACGTGGACGTGAAGGGCATCGTCATCACGCCCGCCGACACTTATATCAAGCCGGCCGTCAGCGCCACTCGAAAGATTCTGGATTTGATGAGCCGGGCCGACGTGCCGGTGGCCGAGAGCACCGTGCGCGGCATTAACCCGTTTCCACGAGTCTTCCGCCGTGACACTTTTTCAATAGACAACTTCCCGATCCTGAACCAGCGCGACGAGATCCGCGCGCCGCTGGTGGCCGAACCCGGCCAGAACTTTATGGCCCGCGTTCTGCGCGAAGCCCCGGAACCAGTGACGATTTTGGAGACCGGCCCGTTGACTACCGTCGCGGCGGCGCTGGAAATTGACCCCGGCATCGAGTCGAAGATCAAAGAGATTGTGTGGATGGGCGGCGCTCTTAACGTTCCCGGCAACGTTGACCGGATTATGGAAGGCGGCCAGGATGGCTCGATGGAGTGGAACGTCTACTGGGATCCATTTGCCGCCGACCGCGTCTGGAAAACGTCAATTCCGCTCATCATCTGCCCGCTGGACATTACCAACAACGTGCCCATCACTCAGGCGTTTGTGAGACGATTGGCCCGCCAACGCCAGTACCCGATCTCTGATCTGGCCGGGATGTGCTACGCGCTGGTGATGCACCAGGACTATTTTGCCTGGGACGTGCTCACCACTTGCTACATCGGCAAGTCGGAGATGTTCCAATTGCGCGAGTGGGAGACGGAGATCGTCACCGAAGGCCCCAGCCAGGGACGCACTCTCGTCAAGCCCGGCGGGCGCAAGATCAGGGCGCTTGACAAAGTTGAACTTGATCAGTTTTACGAATACATCTTCAAGCTGTGGTCTCGCTGATCTTAGGTGGTTAGATTGTTCGGTGGTTAAGGCCGGCCCTAACCACTCAACTACCCGACCATCTAACCACCTAACAAACTGAAATGAAAGGGTCTAAACCTAGAGTTACCGTCGTCGGCAGTTTTGCAGTGGGCCTCACGCTTCGCGCCCCGCGCTTTCCGGTGAAGGGCGAAACCCTCATTGGCTCGGACTTCGACATGGGGCCGGGCGGCAAAGGCTCGAACCAGGCAGTGGGCGCGGCCCGGCTCGGCGCGGAGAGCCATCTGGTGGCCGTCATTGGCGCGGATATTTTTGGCGATGTTGGCGTCAACTTATACAAGCAAGAGGGCGTTGGCATCGAGCATTTACGCCGAACGGCGGAGCGCAACACGGGCGTGGGCTTCATCACCCTCAACGCCGAAGGCGATAACCACATCGTGCTCGACATGGGCGCGAACCATTTGCTCTCGCCTGACGACGTGGACAAAGCTGAAGACCTGATCGCTTCGAGTGACGTGGTGTTAAGCGTGTTGGAAATTGCCCCGGCCACGGCGGCCCGGGGCATGGCTCTGGCCCGCAAGCACGGCGCGCTCTCGATCCTCAACCCGGCCCCGGCTCAGCCGCTCGATGATTCGCTTCTTTCCCAGGTAGACGTGCTGACTCCGAATGAGAGTGAACTTCGTATTTTGTGCGGTCTGGCCCCCGACGATGCCGCCGACACTCTTGAACTAGCCCATCGCTTGCAAAAGCGCGGCGTGCGCAATCTCGTCGTCACCCGCGGCGGCGACGGGGCGCTGGTGATCGCCGAGGATGGCACTGTCACACATGTGCCGGGCCAGAAAGTGAATGTGGTGGACACAACCGGCGCGGGCGACGCCTTCACCTGCGCCCTCGGCGTGGCCCAGGCGGAAGGCAAGCCACTGCTTGAGGCCGTGCGTTTTGCCACCTTCGCCGGCGCGCTGGCCTGCGCCAAACTGGGCGTCATCCCGGCTCTGCCTTACCGAAAAGATATTGATGCTTTGATGAAGCAAGAGCGTTTTACCACGAAGACACAATGACACAAAGGAACACAAAGACTCATGAGTGATTTCGGATTTCTTTTCTCAGGCGCGACGGCGCTGATTACGGTTGGGGCTTTCACTTGCGTCCTCGTGCCGCTCATCGGCTTCTTCGCCTACATAATCTGGAGCCGACAGCGGCAGGTGAGCGCCAGCAAAAGCTGGCCGACGACGACCGGCACGGTCCTGTCGTCCAGTGTTGAACTGCGCCGAAGCCGGAGCGGACGGAGCGGTTATTCTCTCTCTCACTATCCGGTGGTGGTCTACGACTACGAAGTGAGAGGCCAGCGTTATCAGGGCAACCGGATTGGCTTCAGCGAGATCGGCACAGGCTGGGCCGGGCCGGCGCAACAAAAAATCGCCGGCTACCCGGTGGGCGGCGCGGTGCGTGTGTTTTACAATCCACAAAACCCGGCAGAGGCGGTGCTGGAACAAAGCGCGCCCGGCAATCCCTTCCTTTGGATTATCGTGATCGTCCTCGCCGCCTCGCTGATCGGGACGGTTTGCTTTGTCGTCGCCATGACCGCCGGGATCGGCGTCCTTTTGCAAATGGTGGATGAATTCGTCAGGCAATTGCCGAATCAATAGCCACCCAAGACCTTTAGGGTCTCGCAGACCCTAAAGGTCTGGCGGAAAGGTAATTGTGTCAGACTTCGAAAACAAACATCTCACACCCCGCCAGCGAGTCAACATGGCAATGCGCCACGAAGAGCCGGATCGGGCGCCGATGGATTTTCTGGCGACGATGGAAATTTGGGATCGGCTCGTCGAACACCTTGAGCCAGACGCCGCCGGCGTCGGCCCCACCGAGTTCTTCGACCCGGCCCGCGAGGCCCTCCTCCGCCGCTTCGAGGTGGACTGCCGGGTGCTGTCCTACGACCAGTTTTGCACGCCGCCAGAGTCGCTCGTCAAGCCCGGCTCGCGCGTGGACTGGTGGGTTTCGATGAACCGCTCGACGCCCAATCGTATGTGGCGACAAGTCAACCCAGACGACACCTTTCACGACATCTGGAGCACGCACAGCTATCGCATGGAAACGGCGGTCGGCTCATACGAAGGCTTCAAGACCTGGCCGCTGAGCCAGGCCGAGTCGGTTGAGGATTTGAAGAAGCACCCCTGGCCGGAGCCGGACTGGTGGGACTTCACGCCCGTGCCCGGCATCATGAAGCAGTTAGACGCCTACGACGAGTATCACATCCGCTTTCGCATCGGCTCGGTGTTTGAAATTGGCTGGCAGTTGCGCGGCCTGCAGGAGTTCATGATGGACTTGGTGGAGAAGCCGGAGATTCCAATATACATCATGGATCGGCTGACCGAGATTTACCTGGAGAACACCCGCCGCCTGCTGGAGGCCGACAAGGCGGCCGGCGGGCGGCTGGACATGGTGTACTTCTACGACGACGTTGGCACGCAAAATTCGCTGATGGTGTCGAAGAAGATGTGGAAGGAGTTTGTGCGGCCCTATCACGTAAAGTTGATCGAGCTGGCGCACCAGTACGGCAAGCCGGTGATGTATCACACCGACGGCGCCATCTACCCCCTCATCCCCGACTTTATTGAGATGGGCGTTGACGTGCTCAACCCCATCCAGCCCGACGCCAAAGGGATGGAGATGCAGAAAATCAAAGACGAGTTTGGCGACAAACTGGTCTTTCACGGCGGGGTGGACATTATGCGGACTCTGCCGAAGGGAAAACCGGAGCAGGTGGCGGCGGAGGTGAAGGAACGGGTGAAGGTGTTGGGCAAAAACGGCGGCTACATCTTGTGTAGTTCTCATCATATTCAGCCGGATACTCCGATTGGCAATGTCGTTGCAATGTACGATCCGGCTCTGCGTTACCGCGAGTGAGCCTGGGCTGTCCGGAAGATATGGATATTCGTAACTTGTCGCCCGTGACTGCTTTCCAGTATAATCCCCACGCTGATCAAGTGTCATCCACAATTTGTGGTTCTGCTTTTCTACCAGCACGATCAAGGAGGTGAATCTGCTGTCGAATTCTGAAAAAGCGTCTTTGCTGTATATCGGTAACTTTGTCAACCATTCTCTAGGAGGAGAACAATAATGAAAAAGACTCTGTTTACCCTTTTGTCAGGCCTGATGCTGGCCTCGCTGGTGCTCACCGCGTGCGGCGGCGGCGCCACCACTGCCGCGCCCACTCCGGCCCCAGTTCCCACAACGGTTCCCACCCAGGCCCCACCCCCTGTCGCCGGCAAGGTATGCGAAGTGACGGACACGGGCGGTGTGGACGACAAGGGCTTCAACCAGACAGCCTTTGACGGCGCGAAGATGGCCGGCGAAGAGTTGAACTGGGAAGCGACGTTCCTCGAGTCCAAGCAACAGACGGATTACGAGAAGAACATCAAAGAGTTCGTGGATGGCAAGTGCGACCTGATCGTCACCGTAGGCTTC
>JACPWC010000017.1 GCA_016197225.1 Chloroflexota bacterium | reverse complement strand
TCCACCAGGATTTCGCCTACTACGAAGAGCGCGGCGCTGGGCACTGGTGGGGTAAGCCTGCCCTCCTGCCCGCGCTTGAAATGTTGCGCTACACAGCCCGCGCCGCCCTGAGCTACGAAGAAGCCTCGCGCTGGAGCCTGCCGCCGCTTGGCCTGGCCGGAATGATCAGCCCGCTTGTCTTCGGGCGTGGCGCGCGCGACTTCTGGCCGCCCTGGGATCGCGTCGAGTTCGGCTACATGGGCCTCACCACGCTTGCCATTCTCCTTCACCTCCGAAAACTCAGGAATTGGCCTTTTGGGATTTGGCTCTTGGGATTTGGGCTTTTTTCCCTCTTCATCGCCTTCGGCAAATACACGCCCGCCCACTTCCTCCTCTACAAATTCATCCCCGGCTTCGCCTCCCTCCGCGTCCCGGCCCGTTTCGTCCTCCTCACCAACTTCGCCCTCGCCGTGCTTGCCGGTTACGCATTGAGCAAGAGATTAGACGCTTCGCGTAGTAATTGGAGATTTGGGATTTGGCTTTTGGGATTTGGGATTTTGAGCGCCTCCCTCGCCCCTCTCGTCTTTGGCCGCCAACCTGCCTGGGCCGCCCTGTTCATCCCACTCGCCGTCCTCATCGCCGCCCTCATTCTCTTTCAACGCGCGCCGCGCCTCTTGCCCTTGCTCCTCTTCCTCGAACTCTTCGCCTTCGGCGGCTTCGTTGAAGTAGATCGCGCCGACCCGAGCGCCGGATACAAACATGGCCCCGCCGTAGATTATCTTCTCGCCCAGCCCGGCCCGACTCGCATTGACCTCGCCACCTCCAAATGGCAACCCGACGCGCCCGCCGTCTTCGGCCTAGAGTCGATCACCGGCCTCGCCAACCCGCTTGCTTTGGCTTACTACGACCGCTACTACTGGTCGGTTGGCTATCGTGGCTCGCCGCAATACAACTTCCTCAACGCCCAATTCGTCGTCGCCGACAAAGACTCGCCGCCCGCCGACTCCACCTTCGTTCCCGTCTTCAACGAAGACCCGGACGTGGACATCTACCTCAACACCAACGCCATGCCCCGCGTCCATTTGATCTACGATCCCGTCTTCGTCGAAGACCCCGCCGCCGCCTTTGCCGCCATCCATGCCGACGGTTTCAACCCCGCCTCCCAGGTCGTCATCGAACCTTCGCCTAACTACCTAACCACCAAACCACCTAACTCGCCATCCAACCTCTTCTACACCGACTACCAGCCCGGCCACTTCACCGTCGTCGCTCAAACGCCCGAATCCGCCTATCTCGTCATGAAGCCGCCTCAATCTCTACGCTCCGCGTCCAATTCTCTAATCTCTAATTACCAATTACTCTTCATCCTCGCCCTCGCCGCCCTCCTCCGCCTCGGCTGGCCCGGCCTCACCGAGTTCAAAGCCGACGAAGCCCGCCTGTTGGCCCTCGCCCTCGACATGGCCGAGTTCAAAGGCCTTGCCTTGCGCGGCATCGGCTCCTCGGTCGGCTTCCCCAACTTTCCAATGTCGGTCTGGCTGTATTCGATTCCGCTGTTTCTTTGGAAACATCCTTACTCAGCCACATTTTTTCTTGCCGGACTCAACACCCTGGCCGTTTACGTGACCTACCGCCTCACGCGCCGATACTGGGGTGAAGCCGCCGCCCTCGTAGCAACTTTGTTCTTCGCCGTCAGCCCCTGGGCCGTCATCTACTCGCGCAAAATCTGGGCCCAGAATCTTTTGCCGCTGTTCGTTCTGCTCTACATCGGCTCGGCCCTCGCGGCCTTTGTAGACAAGCGCCGTCACTTTTTACTTCTTCACTTTGTCAGTCTCGCCGTCGTCGTGCAAATTCACCTATCCGGCCTGGCCTTCATTCCACTCACCGGCCTGCTCCTCATCATCTTCTGGCGGCGAACACGCGAAGCCTGGCGCGAAATCGTATTAGGTCTTGCCGCCGCCGCCCTCACGGCAATTCCTTTTGGTATTTGGGTGCTCTCTCACGCCGACGACAATAACCAATTACTAATAACCGATCTCCTCTCCCGCCCAGCCCTTCTCGATTTCGATTCCCTACGTTTCACCTGGCTGGTGCTGACCGGCGGCGACATTCACTCGCTGGCCGGGCCAAAGGCGTTTCAAGACTATCTCAACTCGGTTCCCGACATCACCCTGATCCGCTGGCTGTGGGGCGGGCTGGCCGCCGCCGGGTTGTTCACCGCCCTTCGCCGCCGCCGCCCCGCCGACTTGATTCTCGCCCTGTGGCTCATCGTCCCCGTCCTCTTTTTCATTCGGCATTCCACGCCCGTCTTCCCTCACTACTTCATCCTCACCCTGCCTGCTGGCTACATTCTTGCGGGCGATTTCGTTCAGGCTGTCAACGATTTTTTCACCGCGAAGACGCAAAGACCGCGAAGATTTTTTTTGTTCTCTTTGCGCCCGCCTGCCCCGCTTCTTTTTGCGGGGTCGCGCCTTCGCGGTTCGATTATTGCCGGGGTGATCGTCATCTCTGCCGTCGCGCAGGCCAGTGCCTGGCTGGTCCTGCTGTTTTTCATCGGCTCGCACAACACACCGGGCGGGTTTGGCACGCCGCTCGGCCTGCTCCTCAACGCCGTGGACGGGGCCAGGCAGATGCAGGCCTCGCTGGCCGCCCCTGAGATTCTGGTGGTGGGGGGTGGCGACGACCCGGCAGTGGACGAGTTCCCGGCGGTGATGGATGCCTTGTTTCGCGGGACACCACACCGATTTGTAGACGGCAACGAAGCGGCGGTTTTTCCGCAGGGCGGGGCGGTGGCGATCATCCAGCCCGGCGAGTTCCGGGCGCGCGGACGCTATGAAGACTGCGCCGAGACCGAAGCCTGCATGGTTCTGCGCGACGGCGAATTGGGCATTGAACTGGTCGGTCTTGCAGCGAACACGGAAGTGGCAATCGCCAACCCGTTCCCCGAGCCGCGAACGCTGGCGAACGGAGTTGAATTGCTGGGCTGGGAATCACAACCGGCCTGGGCGGTGATCTGGCGCGTGGGCTATGTGCCCGCCGCCACCGACTATCACTTCTTCAATCACGCCGAAGGCGCGCAGGTTGATGGCGCGGGTTATCCGTCACGTTACTGGCTCGAGGATGATCTGGTGATCAGCTTCTTCGATTTATCGGCGTATGGTTTTCCGGTCCGGGTGGGAATGTACGAATACCCGTCGGTGGTGAATGTGCCGGTGATGGATGTGGCGGGGGAACCGTTTTCGGATGCGGTGACGGCGAGACCGTAAAACGACAAACGTAAAACGACAGCCTTCACGTTTCACGTTTGTCGTTTGCCAGGATTTCCAATAGCACCTTCATCCCCGTTTCAACCGTCTTGCCACTGGCGTCAAGAGTCGGGTCAACGGCGCTCAGGGTGAAAGCCAGCAAGGGCTTGGCGGCGATCAGGTCGCGAGCGATGCGAATCGCTTCGTCACTGCTCAGGCCGCCGGGGGCCGGGTAGTTCACGCCCGGCGCTTCATTCAAGTCCAACACGTCCACGTCGAAGTGAAGATAGAGGACGTCAGCGCCGGCCAGGGCGTGCAAAGCAGATGCGTGGCTTTGGCGAATCTGTTCGGTTGTCAGCACAGTGACGGTTGTGGTATCGAGCAAGGCCTTTTCGGGCGGGTCGAGGTCGCGCGCGCCGAGCAGAGCGCAGTGTTTGGTAGCAGCGGGTTTTGTAAGTCCGGCGTCGCGGCGCAGGGCAGCGTTGCCATAGCCGCAAATGGCGGCGTAAGGCATCCCGCCGATGTAACCGGAGAGGGTGGTCTCTTCAGTGTTCCAGTCGCCGTGCGCGTCGAACCAGGCCACGCCCACTTTCAAGTTGGATCGGGCGCGAGCGATGCCGCTCCACATACCGATGGCGTTGCAACAGTCGCCGCCGAGGATGACGGGTGTGTGGCCGTCACTCAAGGCCTGGGCCACCGAGTCGGCCACCCCGGCCTGGAGGCGGCCCAACCGGGTGAGCATGTCGCCTTCGCCCCAAACGTCAGCCAGAGTCACATCGCGGGCCACGCGCAGGCCGCGTTCGGCCAGTCGCGCCAGCAGGCCGGCCGAGCGTAGTGCGCCCGGCGCCTGGCCCATGCCGCGCAAATGTTGATCCTGGCTGAAGGGGACGGAGATGAGGGAGAGGGTCATATCCGGCTACTTCGCTTGGCCCTGCGCCGCCACTGCCTCTGCCGCTTTCTTCACCGCTTCGGCATCGCCCAGATAGTAATTCTTGAGCGGCTTCAAAGAGTCGTCGAGTTCGTAGACGAGCGGGATGCCGGTGGGGATGTTGAGTTCGGGGATGGCCTCGTCTGAAATGTTGTCGAGATACTTAACGAGGGCGCGGATGCTGTTGCCGTGAGCGGCGATGAGCACTCGCTGGCCGGATTTAATCGCCGGGGCCAGCGTGCTGTGCCAGTACGGCAAGACGCGGCCTAGAGTCTCTTTGAGCGATTCGGTGCGCGGCAGTTCGTCCGGTGTGAGGGCCGCATAGCGGCGGTCGTGGGCTGGGTGGCGCTCGTCGCTGAGGTCGAGCGGCGGCGGCGGCGTGTCGTAACTTCGCCGCCAAATCTTCACCTGCGCCTCGCCGTATTGCTCGGCCATCTCGGCCTTGTTCAGGCCCTGCAGAGCGCCATAATGCCGCTCGTTGAGTTGCCAGGCCCGGTAAACCGGAATCCATTCCAGTTCCATCGCCTCTAAAACGATCCACAGTGTTTTGATGGCGCGCTTGAGGACGGATGTGTAGGCCACGTCGAAGGTGTAGCCGCCGTCGCGTAAAAGCTGGCCGCCGTTCCGGGCCTCCGTCCGACCCAGGCCGGTTAAATCCACGTCGGTCCAACCGGTGAAACGGTTTTCCAGATTCCAATCGCTTTGTCCGTGACGGATGAGGACGAGTTTGTAGGTCATAAGGAAATTGATGGAAAGAGGGAAAGAAAGGAAACAGGTACACAAGTGTGCCGCAACCTGTGTACCTGTTTACTGTTTACTGCTTACCAATCACTGCATTTACCGAATCGCCCGCTCAGTCGCCTTATCGAACAGGTGCATGTTGTCCAGGTTTAGAGTCACCTGCAACTTGTCGCCGATGCGGGCCTTGCTGCGCGGGTCCACCCGGCCCACAAAGTTCTTGTCGCCGACGACGAGGTAAAGGAAGACTTCGTTGCCCATCAACTCGGTCACGTCCACCCTGGCCTCCACCGGGGCCTGATGAATGCCGGGCGGGGCGTAGTTGGGGTCGTGGATGTCTTCGGGGCGGACGCCCATGATCACGTCTTTGCCGACGTGAGACTTGTAAGGCCCATCCCGGCCTTCGGGCACGGTGACGTGGAACGCGCCGCAGTCCACCACCATTTTGCCATTATCCGACTTCACGCGGGCGTCGAAGAAGTTCATGGATGGCGACCCGATGAACCCGGCCACGAAAACGTTGTCGGGCCGGTCGTAGAGGTTTTGCGGGCTGTCAATCTGCTGGAGGACGCCGTCCTTCATCACGGCGATGCGGCTGGCCATCGTCATCGCTTCCACTTGATCGTGGGTGACGTAAATGAAAGTCGTGCCGAGTTGCTGGTGAAGCTTGGAGATTTCGGCGCGGGTCTGCACCCGGAGTTTGGCGTCCAGGTTGGAGAGTGGCTCGTCGAAGAGGAAGACGGCCGGGTTGCGGACGATGGCCCGGCCTACGGCCACGCGCTGGCGCTGGCCGCCGGAGAGTTGCTTGGGCTTGCGGTTGAGCAGTTGGCCGATGCTCAGAATGTCCGCCGCCTTCTTCACCCGGGTGTCAATCTCGGCTTTGGGCATCTTGCGAAGCTTGAGGCCGAAGGCCATGTTGTCGTACACGCTCATGTGCGGGTAAAGCGCGTAAGACTGGAACACCATGGCGATGTCGCGATCCTTCGGGGCCACGTCGTTGACGACGCGGTCGCCGATGCGGATCTCGCCGCCGGTGATCTCTTCCAGCCCGGCCAACATGCGGAGGGCGGTAGACTTGCCGCACCCCGAAGGCCCGACTAGCACCAGAAATTCCTTGTCGGCTACTGAAATGTTCAAATCGTTGATGGCGGTCACCTCGCCGAATTTCTTGGTGACATGGTCGTACGTTACACTTGCCATGTTTTCCTCTCTTTCTTCGCGAATATAGTGGCTTGATTATAAAGTTGAGAGGGAGGCATGTCAATTTGTTCATACTACAAACGTTCTTTGCTCCGGCTTGGTTATTCTGCTATTATTGCCTGCGAAATGTTAGACAGGATCAGGCAAACACCAAAACGGTTGATCCAAACCTATCCCTGGCTCAGGTGGCTCAAGCTCGACCTGGGCGTGAAGCGCTGGGTGCTCCTGCTCTTCCTGGGCATGGTGGCCCTGGGGCTGGGTATGGCGTTTGTGCTGGTGGACGTTTATCGTGAGGGCGCTCTGCCGCCGGCCTTGCACGTGCTCACTTTGCAATTCCTGCCGCACTGGGCGCGGGCGGCCCTGCTGGGCGTGCTGGGCGCGGGCGCCGTCGTCGTTGCGCTCTGGCAACTTAGCGACACTCTGCTCTCGCCGTTCGCCGGCGGCCAGCCCATCGTCAAAATGGTGGCCGATCATCGCCGCAAACATCGCGGACCAAAGGTGGTCGTCATCGGCGGCGGAACCGGCATGGCCACCCTCCTGCGCGGGCTTAAGCGCCACACCTCCAACATCACCGCCATCGTCACCGTCGCCGACGACGGCGGCTCGTCGGGGCGGCTGCGGCGCTCGCTGGGCGTCCTGCCGCCCGGCGACTTTCGCAACTGCATCGCCGCCCTGGCCGACGACGAAGCCCTGATCACCCAACTCTTTCAATACCGTTTCGGCGCCGGCGACGGACTCGAAGGCCACTCGTTTGGCAACCTGTTCATCAGCGCCATGGCCGAAGTGACCGGCTCGTTTGAAAAGGCGCTGGTCGAATCGAGCCGGGTGCTGACGATCCAGGGGCGGGTGATCCCGGCGACGATTCACGACGTGACTCTGGTGGGCGACCTTCGTTCAACCGAGACGGTGTACCGCGTGGAAGGCGAGTCGGCCATTCCAGCCGCCACCGGTTCCATCGAGCGAGTCTTTCTACAGCCCGACGACGTGCCCGCCTATCCCGAAGCCATTCAGGCTATCCTGGCCGCCGACCTGATCGTGGCCGGGCCGGGCAGTTTGTATACCAGCATCATTCCTAATTTGCTGGTGCGCGACATCGCCGCCGCCGTGCGCGCCAGCCGGGCGCTCAAAGTGTACGTGTGTAATGTAGCTACCCAACCCGGCGAGACGGATGGCTACAGTGTGCTCGATCACCTTCGGGCGCTGGAACTTCATGCCGGCGAGAATTTGTTCCCGGTCGTTGTCGCCAATGATCGGCAGGAGGGCGATCTTCTGCCGGGCCTGGGGTGGGTGAAGCTTGATCCGCCCGTCAACGGCTCGCGCCGGTTGGTGGCCGCCGACGTGGCCCAGCCCGGCAAACCCTGGCGGCACGACTCGACCAAGCTGGCGAATTTGCTGATCAAGCTGATCGAAGAAAACCTGGTCGCACTGTAAACAATCAGGCCACGAATTACACCAATGAACACGAATTTTTAAATCATTTCGTGAAATTCGTGGCAAGAAAATTGAAGGAGACTTATCATGGCAAAAGTAAAAGTTGGTATCAACGGTTTTGGCCGCATCGGGCGGCAGACCCTGCGGACGATCAACGAACGGCATCCTGACGAGATCGAAGTGGTGGCGGTCAACGACTTGTTTGACCCGGCCACCAACGCCCACCTGTTCAAATACGACTCGACCTATGGCCGCTACCCCGGCACGGTGGAAGTGGTGGACGGGGCGCTGGTGGTGGACGGCAAGACGATCAAAGTGACGGCTGAACGCGATCCCGGCGCGATCAAATGGAAAGAGATGGGCGTGGAAATCGTCATCGAGTGCACCGGCCTCTTCACCGACGCCAACAAGGCCAAAGCCCACATCGAATCGGGCGGGGCGAAGAAGGTCATCATCTCGGCCCCGGCCAAGAACGAAGACCTGACGGTTGTGCTGGGCGTGAACTGGGACAAATACGATCCGGCCAAACACAACGTGATCTCAAATGCCTCTTGCACCACCAACGGCCTGGCTCCGGTGGCCAAAGTGTTGAACGACAAGTTCGGCATCCAGAAGGGCTTGCTGACCACAGTTCATGCTTACACCAACTCGCAAAAATTGCAGGACGTGGGCGCGAAGGACGTTCGCGACGCTCGCGCCGCCGCCCAAAACATTGTGCCGTCGGAGACGGGCGCGGCCAAAGCCGTCGGCCTCGTCATTCCGGAACTCAAAGGCAAGTTTGGCGGCATGGCCTTTCGTGTGCCGACTGCAACCGTCTCGGTCGTGGACTTCACCGCCGTGCTTGACAAAGAGGTGACCAAAGAGGAAGTGCGCGCCGCGATGAAAGAATATGCGGACGGGGCGATGAAAGGAGTGCTGGAGGTGACCGACGAGGCGCTGGTCTCCAGCGACCTGCGCGGCACGACGGCCTCTTCGGTGTTCAGCGCCATGGACACGCTGGTGCTGGGCAACATGGTCAAAGTGGTGGCCTGGTACGACAATGAGTGGGGCTATGCCTGCCGCGTGGCCGACCTGGTGGCGATGGTGGCGAGCAAATTGTAGTCAAGTAGTCAGGTAGTCAAATGGTCGAGTGGTCAAGGCAAGACTACCCGACTACTTGACTACTCGACTCACCGACCATGAACAAGAAAACAATCCGCGATATTGACTTGAAAGGCAAGCGCGTTCTCGTCCGCGTGGATTTCAACGTGCCGCTCTCAAAAGCGCCGCAGGCAGACGGCAGTTATGCGGTGACAGACGACACGCGCATTCGGGCCGCCCTACCGACGATCCAGTATTTGATGGCGCAGGGAGCAAAGCTGATTTTGTGCTCGCACCTGGGCCGGCCCAAGGCCGGGCCGGAACTTAAATCGTCGCTGGCCTCGGCGGCCAAACGCTTGGGCGAACTGCTGGGCAAGCCTGCCGCCCTCGCGCCTGACTGTGTTGGGCCGGAGGTTGAGAAGATGGCGGCGGCGTTGAAAGCCGGCGATGTGCTTCTACTTGAGAACGTGCGCTTCCATGCCGAAGAAGAAAAGAATGACGAGGCCTTTGCCAAACAACTGGCGGCCCTGGCCGAAGTTTACGTGAACGACGCCTTCGGCTCGGCGCACCGCGCCCATGCTTCAACCGAAGGTGTGGCGAAATTTCTCCCGGCGGTTGGCGGCTTCCTGATGGAAAAGGAATTGGAGTATCTGGCCGGGGCGGTGACAAACCCGGCTCACCCGTTTGTGGCGATTTTGGGCGGGGCAAAAATCTCCGACAAGATCGGCGTCATCGAAAACCTGCTGACGAAGGCCGATAAGATTCTAATCGGCGGCGGGATGGCGAACACGTTTTTCAAAGCCCAGGGTCTCGAGATGGCTGACTCGCTGGTGGAAGAGTCGAGTTTGGATATAGCTAAAGCGTTGATGGCCAAAGCCGGGCACAAGATCGTTTTGCCGGTGGATGCGGTGCTGGGCGACAAGTTCGACGAAGAGGCCGCCTCTCAAACAGTGGCGGTTGCCCCTGGAGTCCCGGCGGGTTGGCGCATTCTCGACATCGGGCCGAAGACGGTCGAACGATTCGGATCAGAACTCAACGGGGCAAAGCTGGTGGTCTGGAACGGACCGATGGGCGTGTTCGAGTTCCCCAAGTTTGCCGTTGGCACGAATGCCGTGGCGAAGCTGGTAGCCGAAAGCGGGGCGACGACGGTGATCGGCGGCGGCGAGTCGGTGGCGGCGGTGGAGGGGGCCGGGCTGGCCGATAAGATGAGCCACATTTCCACCGGCGGCGGCGCAAGTTTGGAACTGTTGGAAGGGAAAGTTCTGCCGGGCGTAGCGGCGTTGCTGGATAAGTGAGGCGACTATTGTTTCTGGGATAGCAGAGCCGCCTCGACGCGGTTGCGGACGTGAAGCTTTTGCAGAATGTTGGTCATGTAGTGCTTTACGGTCTTCTCGGTCAGGTGGAGTCTTTGCCCAATCTCTTTGTTGCTGAAACCTGCGGCAACCAGTTCAAGGATTTGATGTTCTCGTTCGGTGAGTTCGTCAAACTTGTTGGCCGCAGGTTTTTCTGTTGTAACCGTCTTGGCGGCTTTTGTTTCGGCCAGGAGGCTGGCGGCTAAAGCCGGCGTGACGTAGCTCTGGCCGGCGACGACGTCACGCATAATGCGGATCAACTCACGCGACCCGACCCCTTTGAGCACATAAGCAGACGCGCCCGCCTTGAGGGCCTTCACTACGTGGCCTTCTTCTTCTGAAACGGTGAGCATGATGATCCGGGTGGCCGGGCAGTCGGCGGCAATGGCTTCAACGGCAGATAGACCGCTCCCCGGCATGTCAATGTCCAGAATGATCACGTCGGGTATGAGGTTTTGCGCCAACCGGATTGCTTCACTGGCGTTGGCGGCCTGGCCGACGATTTCAAAGTCAGCCTCTTCTTTGAGAATCGAAGCGACGCCCTCCCGGAAAAGGGGATGGTCGTCGCTGAGAACAATGCTGATCTTGTCGGTCATTCTTTGATTTCTTCCGGACGAAGCAGGAGGCGGGCGATTACTCTTGTGCCTTGCCCCGGGGCGCTTTCGATCCGGAACATTCCCTCCAGGCTTTCAATTCTATCTCTCATCCCGGCCAATCCCAAGTGGTGTTCAAGGTTCTTGAGTTTAGTGATGTCGAAACCAGGCCCCTCATCACAGACCTCAACGCTGAGCAGGCCCACGTTGTATCTGGCCGTCACCTGCTGACCCGCCCCGCCGGCATGATAGAAGGCGTTGTTGAGCGCCTCCTGAATAAAACGATACACCGCAATTTTTATCGGCAGGGGCACTTGAGCCGGAAGGCGGTTCAGGTTCAGGTTCACACTGGTGCCGGTTTTGTGCTCGTGGGCGTGGACGGCGCGGGCCAGGGTGTCGGTAAGAGAGAGCGCGTCAATCTGCGGCAGGCCCAGGCCGGAGGCAGTGGCTCTCACTTCTTGCAGGGCATGTTGCAGGGAACGCTGGATCGTTGCCAAATCGCTATCAGTAGAGCCGTTTTTGGAGGCAGGGTCGGCCAGGTGTCCGGTAATTCGGTCGAGGCGCAGGAGGGCCAGGCTGATGTCTTGAGCCGGCCCGTCGTGCAACTCGGCCCCGATGCGGCGCAGGAAGTGTTCGTTGAGCATAGTGGCGTTGCTGGTGGCGCGGCGCACCCGGTCGTATAACTCTTCATTTTGCGCCAGGACGTTTGTCAACTGTGACACCCGATTGTTCAGTTCGCTTTGCTGGCGGTTGATGACGCGGTTGGCCCTGAACATGAAACCCACCAGAAGAAGATAGACGGTCGTCATCACAATGCCAACTGCCGCCCAGCTTCGGCGCTGAGCGGCGGCAATGTCTTTCTCAAGCTCATAGGGCGTGAAATAAACCTCAGCAGAGGCGATGACTTGACTGGCATGGTCGCGGAAGACGGGGATATAAATCTCGAATAGCCGCTTGTGGTCAATCCGTTCCAGTTGGTTTTCTTCCAGGCTTAAGTCGCTGATTTCAGCAGTTATATTACCTTGAAGAGAGCGGGCCAGGTCCTCTTCGACAGGGAAAATCCGGCCTATTAATGACGGCGCAGAGGCGTACAGAATGCGACCGTCAGTCCCCCACACCTTGAACGAAACAATTTGCCAACCCTGCACTTCAGTGTCCGACAGCTTGCCGAGTGTGGCAACGTGCTCCGGGGTCAGGGTCTGGCCATCGCCAAGTTCCTGAAGGGCTGGGCTGATAAAACTTTGTATATAAAGGGCGGTAGTGGCCCCCGCCTCTCGAATGACGCTTTCCCTTATTTGCTCCCCCACCCACCAGCCGATTCCTAACGACCCCAGAATCATCACAATCAGGCTGATGATTGAAAATCTTTGAGCCAAACCTGGGTTTTTCACAATAGATTTTGTTTCTGAAGGAAGAGTGGGATATTTGTCACCCGACTATTGTACTCAAATTTTGACTAATGTAATCAGACTTTAGTCAAATTTTAGTCATGACAATACTCATGTTTTCTTAATAAACCCCGGCTTGCCACCCCTCTGAAACTTTTGAGCATTTGTACTGGGCACGCGCAGTACACGATCACATTTTCGACGATCACGATGATCTGCAAAAGCACGTCATGCCGGCTTTGAGTTGATACACAAAGCCGGGCAGTTTTGTTGAACTCTGCTCATTTAGCTTAGCACGGCTTCCAGCCGCAACCAAAAGGCTTTAGGACGCAGACCCTTGCACCGCCCGCAAGGGCAGGTGTGAATGCGGACGCTTTGCGCCCTGGCAACTTCGCGGCTTCGCGTTAAAAAATCCTCGTTACACCCGGAAGAGCCAACATAGTTCAACCTCACATTGGCTTGCCAGTCTTAGTGCCTATCCGAATAACCAGAGGGACCCTTATGGTTTCCGAAACCCTAAGGGTCTTTCGGATAGGCTCTTAGCCTGTTATCAGACTAAAGTCTGAAAGTGCTTACTTTGGTCGTAGCCAAACACAAGACTATGGCTAGTTATGTAGGACCCTGCATTCTGATACTCTCTTTATTGGGAGTAATAAGATTGTATTGCTCCACAATTGGCGGCTACGTTTTGAAGTCCTGGAATTTGGGCATGCAAACGCATCTTACTTTGAACGGGTTGGCTCAGGCGGGAGCGGCATTGGAAAAAAAGACGAACCCGGGGGGACGACGGGTGCTTATTGTTGGAACAGGGTCAATGTTTGAGCACGGCGTGGAAAGCCTGCTCACCCGTGAAGCCAATGTTCAAGTCTCAGAAATTACGCATACCCGCGAAGACTCATTCATCCAGGATGTTTTGCGGGTGCAACCGGATGTGATCGTTTTTCACGAGATGGGGTCGTTCAATTCTGACCGGATTTTTGAGTTGCTCAAAGCCCTCCCAGAGATGAATACCCTGCGCGTGATCATTCTGCGTTCGGCCAATGCGGCGATTGACCTCTACGAAAAGAGGACGCTGACCGCAACCCAGGCTCAGGATTTCGTCAATCTTGTTTGCCGGTGGGCTTGATAGAGGAAAGGCAGGGCAGGATATTGAGGAAAAAATAGATTTCAAAACGAAGTTATGCCGGCGAGGCGGGCCGACAGGAGTGGAGCTCGACTGGCCCGGCAAATCAAGAAAGTCCTATCTGAGAAATTATCAACGGTGCCTGGCGCTTTGCGGGGAGAGCTTCAGCAAAGAGCCTGGCAGTGATATCCAATAATTTTCATGGGAAAGTGAGGAAGAAAGAAATGTTAGATAATATTCATCAAGGGCTTGCCCGTATTTCTCGTAAAACCTATCGGCAAGTCAAACCGGCAATGCGCGCCTCGGTGGCCATGCTGATGACGCTGGCGATTCTCATGTCGAGCGTCGGCGTAAGCCCCTCGCGGGCCGCGCCGGCCGCGGCCAACATCGTCGGAGCAGGGTTCGTAGTCACCCCCGCCGATCTGGCCTTCATCCTCAAGCAGATCAAGATCGCTGAGGCGCACGTCGCGGCAGGACCAGGCCCGTTAACGGATCCGGCCAATTGCCAAGCCATGATCGGGACCGGCCCGGACCAGATCGTGAACCCACTGCTCTCCTTCGGTCTGCGGACCGTGGACGGGTCGTGCAATAACTTGCAGATCGGCCAGGCGACCTACGGCGCGGCGGACCAGGCATTCCCGCGCCTGACCACCCCTGTGTTCAGGGATGCGGAAGACAATCTGTTCGCCCCGCCGGGAACCCCGACTTCTTACGCGCAGACATCTGGGATGGTCTTCGACTCCCAGCCGCGCGTAATCAGCAACCTGATTGTTGATCAGACCTCGACCAACCCGGCTGCAGTTCAAGCCGCTGGCTTCCCATTGCGCAGCCAGGGGGGGAACCCTGTCGTTCCGTGCGCGACGGTTCCTGGTTCTGACCCGCCGGTTGATATTTTCCCGGCGACCCCCGTGGGTTGCGTACCTGCGTTCCAAACCTTATTCATCGAGAACGTGACCACAGACGTCGGCCTCTCGCCGCCCTTCAACTCGATGTTCACGATCTTCGGGCAGTTCTTTGATCACGGCCTTGACAAGATCACCAACGGCGGTAATGGCGTGGTCTTCGTCCCGTTGAAGGATGACGACCCACTGGTTGCCGGACCCGATCACATCTTCGGCACCATCGATGACTTGGATCCCGGTTTGCGGTTCATGGTCCTGACACGGGGTACCATCATGACCGGTCCTGACGGTTTCCGCAGCGCACCCAACACCGACACTCCGTTCGTGGATCAAAGCCAGACCTACACCTCGCATTCGTCGCACCAGGTCTTCACCCGTGAATACGTGAATAACATCAATGGCGTGCCGGTTTCAACGGGTAAGTTCCTGTCCTCGCCCGATGGCGGCCTGCCTACCTGGGCGATGGTCAAGGCCCAGGCGGCGACCCTGCTCGGGCTCCAGTTGACCGACGCCAATGTCGGCAACATCCCGATGATTGCCGCCGATCAATACGGCAAGTTCATCCCCGGCCTGTTGCGCGGTCTTCCTCAGTACGTGACGGCTAGCGGTCTCGTCGAGGGCGACACAGCCGCTCCGGTTCCTGTGCCGGCGGATGCGTTCTTTATCAATACTGCCTTCTTGAACGACATCGCCCACAGCGCCGCCCCGACCTTCTCTCCTCCCGGCGTGCTGTTCCCTGACACGGACCTTGTGGTTGGATCGAGTTTGGCCACGACGGTCCCTGCAGGCTCCTACGATGATGAACTGCTCGACATCCATGCGATCTGCGGCGATGGCCGTTGCAACGAGAACATTGCGCTCCAGGCCGTCCACCAGATCTTCCACAACGAGCACGACCGTTTGATTGACAACATCAAGGGCGTGCTTGTCGCTGACACAAGCGGAGTTACCACCCTTGCCGACTGGCAAGACGCTCTTGGCGCGTCTGGCTGGAACGGCGAGCGCCTCTTCCAGGCGGCCCGCTTCGTCAACGAGATGGAGTACCAGCACCTGGTGTTCGAAGAGTTCGCCCGCAAGATCCAGCCTGGGATCAACCCCTTCCAGCCATTCGCCTTCAACCAGACGGACGTCAACCCGGCCATCGTGGCTGAGTTTGCCCATGCCGTCTACCGCTTCGGCCACTCAATGCTGACCGAAGACATCGCCCGCACCAACGCCGACGGGTCGCACAACGACATCCCCTTGCTCGACGGGTTCCTCAACCCGGCGGCCTATCACGATGGCGGCACTGCTGGCGTGCTCACCTCCCAGGAGGCCGCCGGCGCCATCATCATGGGCATGTCAGACCAGGCCGGCAACGAGATTGACGAGTTCGTGACTGAAACGCTTCGCAACAACCTGTTGGGCCTGCCTCTCGACCTGCCCACCATCAACATGACCCGCGCCCGCAGTGAAGGCATCCCGTCGCTGAACAACGTTCGCAAGCAGATTTTCGCGGCCACGAACGACGGTCAGTTGGCGCCCTACACGGAATGGGTGGACTGGGGCCAGGCGCTCAAGCACCCCGAGTCGCTGGTCAACTTCATTGCGGCCTATGGCCGGCATCCCAATATCACCGGGCTTGATCCGGACGGCGCAGGCCCAATCCTGGCCGGCGATCTAAAAGCCAGGCGTATGGCGGCTGACCAAATCGTCAATGGCACGGTTCTCCCCGGGCCGGATGGCATCCTCGGCCCCGATCCGAGCACTGCCCTTGACGATATCCCTGCCAATGGTGGGGCCGAGCATCCTTTCATCGGCGACGATCCCCTCACCCCCCTCTTCGATGAAAGCCTTGACGATACCCCTGCACTCCCCGGCCCTGATGGCATCCTCGGCCCCAATCCAGCCACAGCCGCTGATGACATCTTCCCGCCCACCGACAGCGCCGACTTCATGTTCAGCACTGGTGCCTGGGTGAACGCTCCGGGCAACGTGTCCATCACCGGGGTTGACGACATTGACCTGTGGGTCGGCGGCCTGGCCGAGCATACCAACCTGTTCGGCGGTTTGCTAGGCTCCACCTTCAACTACGTGTTCGAGAAACAACTGACCGATCTCCAGAACGGCGACCGGTTCTACTACCTGGCCCGCACCCCGGGCATGAACCTCCGGGCCCAGCTCGAAGGCAATTCGTTCGCCGAGCTGGTGATGCGCAACACAAATGCGCACACCCTGAAGGCTGACGCGTTCGCGACAGCCGACTGCAAGTTCGAGGTGGGCAATCTCCGCAGCCTCGGCTACCCGGCGGCCCCGGGCAGTTTCATCACCGGCCCGGGCTCGGTCAATGATGACCCGGCCTCGGACTGCGACGAAAACCGCCTGCTTCTCAACAGCCCAACCTGGGAGATCAGGTACCGCTTGATTAACTCGGTAGACCCGTCCGGTATCAACGGGCAGGCCGTCTACAACGGCACTGATGCTGTCGACCGCATCTTCGGCGGCGACGACAGCGACACCTTCTGGGGTGGCCTGGGTAATGACATCATCGAGGGCGGCGACGGCGCTGACGTACTGCTTGGCGGTGAAGGCAATGACATTTTCACCGATAATGCCGGCGACGACGTGATGAAGGGCGGCCCCGGCAACGACGCTATGGACGGCGGCCCCGGCCTCGACCTCCTCCTGGGCGGTGAGGGTAAGGACTTCACCAATGGTGGGGCCAATACCAACGAGACCTTCGGCGGACCAGGAGACGACTTCATGATCGCCGGCCAGGGTGAAGACGCCATCTTTGGCGACAGCGGCGATGACTGGGAAGAGGGCGGCGACCAGCCTGACCTCTTGATTGGCGACAGCTCCACCCTGTTCTTCGACGACCACAACCTGCCCGGCCACGACATCCTGATCGGTCAGGGCGGCGACGATGACTACGACATGGAAGGCGGTGACGACATTGGTGTGGCTGGCCCTGGCGTCGAGAAGGTAGCTGGCGCCTCCGGGTACGACTGGTTGATCGGCCTCGGCGATCCACAGCCCCAGAACACCGACCTGGCCCTGGTGATCGCGGTCGAGGGGCAGCCCCCGGCGAACGAGGTCAGGGACAAGTTCAACGAAGTCGAAGCCCTCTCCGGCTGGAACCACGACGACATCCTGCGCGGTGACAGCGTGATCCCCAGCCAGGTGGGCGGCGGCGGCTTTATCGGCTGTGACGCGCTCGACCAGGCGGGCCTTGACCGCATCGCCGGCCTCGACGACCTGGTTCCTCCGCTGTCCACGCCGTTGGCCGACGTTCTCGCCCGCTCCTTTACGCACCATTGTTTGCTGACCGGCGACTTCGTCTGGGGTGAGGGCAACATCCTCCTCGGCGGCGCCGGCAACGACCTGCTCGAAGGCCGCGGCGGCGACGACATCCTTGACGGCGACAAGTACCTGAACGTCCGGCTGAGCATTCGTAACAGTCTGGGCGCTGAGATCGGCTCGACCGACCTCATGGAACACGCGGCACTCTCAGGGAACTTCGGCCCCGGCACGGCAGGAATGACTCTGCAACAAGCTGTGTTCGCCGGCCTGGTTGACCCTGGCAACATCTTTGCCGTTCGCGAAATCCTGTCGCCAGCAGTACTGGGCGCCGACTGCACCGACTCATTTCCGCTCAACTGCGACTCGGCGCTGTTCTCAGGCCCGCAGTCTGAGTACACCATCACCTTCAATGGGGACGGCAGTGTGACGGTCGCCCACACTGGTGGTGGTGGCGGCGGCGGCCTTCGCGCCAACGACGGCACCGACACGCTTTGGAACATCGAACAGCTTATCTTCTGTGACGTTCCGGGCCTTCTCAACGGAACCTGCGATGTCTTTTCTGCGCCGTTCCCGCTGACGCCGGCCCCGGTGGCGACAGTAGTCTCGCCCACATCGCTGGGACTGGACTTCGGGACAGTGGCGGTCGCTGGTGGCCCCTCGACTCCGCAGACCATCACCATCCAGAACACCGGTACTGCTAATCTCTCAGTCACCAGCGTCACACCCGGTGGCACTGACTCGGCAGACTTCACAGTTGTGAACGGCTGTATAACAGTGGTGACGCCGACCTCCACATGCACTATCGGCGTAACCTTCGATCCCACCACAATCGGCGCGAAGTCGGCTAACATCAGCATCGCCCACAACGCGGCCGGGTCACCCATCACGGTCAGCCTGACCGGCATCGGCGGCGCGCCAATTGCTAGTGTGGCGCCCGGCTCGCTGGCCTTCGGCTCAGTGACCACCGGAACCATCTCGCCGGCGCAGTCCATCACGGTCAGCAACACCGGTAACACCAATCTCGTGGTGTCCGGCATCACACTGACTGGCGATGCGGGGCAGTTCACGATCGTATCGAATGCCTGCGGGACCGTCACACCTGGCGGCTCCTGCAACATTGACGTGGCCTTCGCGCCCACCACAACGGGCGGGAAGTCGGCTGCGGTCGTCATCGCCCACAACGCAGCCGGGTCGCCCTCTATCGTAACCCTGGGCGGAACCGGCGTGGCGGCCCCGGTCGCCGGCCCGACCATCACCCTCCCGGCCAATACCAACTTTGGCACTCGCCGGGTCGGAACGGTTCGCACCCAGACGGTGACGGTAAGCAATCTTGGCCCTGGCGTCCTGACGATTACCTCAGCCTCCACGAGCGCGCCGTTTACGGTCACGTTGGGAACCTGCGCCGCGCCGGTTGCGGCGGGAAGAACTTGCAAACTCAGTGTCACGTTCGCTCCGACCGCGGTCGGGGCAGTCAGCAGAACGTTGACGGTGGTGAGCAACGCTTCCAACAGCCCGACGAACGCGCTTGTCTCTGGAGTCGGGAGGTAGTAAATCAACATGACTTGACTGCGGGGGCGGAATCTAATCCGCCCTCGCAGTCACGAAATCAGTAATCAACGATCAATGAGGCCACCCAACCCTTGCACCAGGTTGGGTGGCCTCTTTCAGCGCAAAACGCTACTCCGAATGCTATAACTAGTTCTTCGGTCTATACCCGCCTGCGACTAAAGTCTTAAGACGTTGACCAAAGTTAGTGTGTAACAAAAGACCATTGCTCGTTATGCAATGGCTTGTATTCTGATATTGTTTATTTGGATTTACTAGGTGGTATTGCTCAAATTTAGAAACAAACAGCCAGCCGAGGGACGTTGGGAGCGAATCTCGACTGGCTTGGGTGAAGATCGGCGTGTTTGCGCGCCCCTTCCGATTCGGTTTTACTAAAGTCTGTCAATAAGAGTTTATACAAGAATATTTTCGCTCCCGCCGGGTTGCTAATCCGCCGCGAGCGCTGTTTGCCTGTCAGCGCCAAAAACGTTGGGGGACTCGAATGGTTCAATTGTTGCGCAAGACAAAACATACTGCCACCCACACGACCAATAAGCAAATGCTGGCCGCTCAAGAGCCTGGGGCCGGCCGGGTGCGCGCGCTCCTGCCGCTGATTATTTTTCTGGCGCTGGTCACGACCCTGGTCTTTGCCGGTCTTCTTCAGGCAGGCAGGATGCTTGCCGATGGCGCTAACAGGCAGTCCCAGGCGGACTCCGGCTCATTTACGGTTGGCCAATCCATCCCGACTAGCTTTGGCGTTGTTGCCATAGAAGGCATCGAGAACCTGACCGGTTTGACCTCTCAGGACCTTTCCGGGGTGACGCATGGCATTCAAAATCTCGTCCTGGCCGATCAGGCGCAGATACAGGTGTCCATCTTGTTGACCAACCACTTGAATAGCGCCATCTATTACTCGCCGACCCAGTTTCGCTTGTTAGTGCAACAAAGCCTCGACCCGGTGTTGCCGTCCGGGTCTACCATCGAACCTGGCATGTTGGACGCAAATTCCAGTATTGAAGCCACTCTTAGCTTTGTCGTGCCGCGGAACGGCGACAAGCTATGGATCAGGTATGACGATCCGGGCGGCGCCAGTCCAATTCTCGTAGATGCCGGGCGGGTGGATGAGGCCCCGGCCAGTGTTCTCGACGATATTCACCATTAAAGTTCTGGGCGTTCATCACAAACGCATCTCTATCATTCTGAAAAGGTGGCTGACATGAAACCCTACTCTGATATATCCCATTATTTTTGGCGCACGCGCGCGAAGTTTTCGGCGGTGGTGGCGCTCACCCTGGCCCTGTCTTATGGCGGCGGCTTGTGGTTGCAGGTGTTGCACAGCGCCATTGGCGCTGTCGAGCGCAACGAGCCGCCGCCGGTGATTCACTGGTTGCGTGATTCGATGCTCATGATGCCCTTGATCTTCGTGGCTGTTTGGGCGTCAATCCTTCTCGCCCGGCGGGCGTTGATGTTGTTTGGCCGGGGCGCTTCCCGGTTCATGTCGGGCGCGGCGGTGGTGTCGGTTATTGCCGTCACCACCAGCGCCGTCATAGCCGTAGCCAGCCCGGGGCACAACGTCGTCTTTCAAGCCAATCACCACGTTGGCGGCGAGGAGATGCCGTTACTGGCTCACATGTGGTTGGAGGGGTTGCTGGCCCTGGTTGCCAATCTGGCAATTTCGGCCATCGTCTACATTGTGTTGCGCGGGCGTTTATGGACGGCCCGGTTGCCAGGACGCAGCCGCCCGGTTTGGACGCCGATCGCCGCCCGGCGGTTGTTGGCTGTGGGGCAGATTGGCTTGTTGCTCCTTTCAATAATAGGCGCGTCTCCGAACAACCTGGTCACTGCCGCCCCGGCTTCGCTGGCCGGCGGCGCCAACGCCCCTTGCCCGGCTGGCGCGCCGTTGAAGACCTTCGACGTTTCGGCCATTGATGTCACAATGTGGCTCAACCGCTTCGGCGACCACGACCCGAACGCCCAGATGCTGGTGTTGAACAGCATGATTCCGGCAGTGCAGGCTCAGGTAGCGGCTGGCCCAAGCTCTCTTTCGATTGGCTTGCGCGACGACCCGATCCAGCCGTTGGCCATCCGCGCCAATCAGGGCGACTGCGTGATCATCAACTTCACCAACGCCACCGCCCAGCCCGCTCCCGGCGCTACCAGCAATAACTATGGTCTGCACATTGACGGCCTGGCCTTCCAGATCAGTTCGTCCGGCGACGGCATTGGCAACAACCCCCTGTCGTCCGTTCCGGCCGGTGGGACGATCACTTACACTTACTGGATTCCCAACGATCCCACGCTGGAGGGCGCACACTACATTCACCCTGGCCCTGGCAACCGCCAGGCCGTGGCTCATGGCTTGTTTGGTACACTCAACGTCGAGCCGCCCGGTTCCGTTTACTTGAACATGACGACCGGCCAGCCCCTGCTCTCCGGCTGGGAAGCCATCATCGTCCCCGGCTCGGGCAAGTCGTTCCGTGAGAATGTCAAAGTCTTCCATGAGATCGGCAATGAAAGTGAGCGCAACATCCCGGTTGACATCAACGGCAATTCCTTGCCAACCCTTGACCCACACACCGGCGCTTATCGGCCAGGCTCGCGGGCCATCAACTACCGCTCCGAGTCGTTCATGGATCGCCTCAACGTTGCCGAGGACCAGAAATCGGTCGTCTACGGCTCCTACACTTTTGGCGATACCACCAACATCATTCCCCGCGGCTACCTCGGCGACCCGACCAAGTTCCGTCTGGTGCATGGCGGCAGCGAAGTCTTTCATGTCTACCATCTGCACGGCGGCAGTGACCGCTGGCGCTTCAACCCCAAAGCCGATCCGACTTACGACTACAGCAAGACCGGCCTGGACAAGCATCCGGTTGAAGTCCAGTCTGAATCGGCGCGCCTCGACTCACAGTCAATAGGCCCTGGCGAATCCTTCGATCTGGAAATTGAAAACGGCGCTGGCGGCGCGCAACAGGGCGCCGGCGAGTTCCTGTTCCACTGCCACATTGCTCACCACTACTTCTCGGGCATGTGGGGCTACTGGCGTGTGTACGACACCCTGCAACCTGACTTAGCGCCTTTGCCCGACCGCGCGCCCCTGCCTCAAGCCGTCAACTCCTCGGCCCTGATTGGCAAAACGATCAACGGCCAGACGATCACGGCTCAGAATCTGGATGCCTGGATTCGGCCTCAGCTTCCGACTCAGGGCGTGACCCACGACATCAACGTTGCCACGCGCGACACGGCTGATCAGGACGCCTCGGTGTGGGACTGGGCGGTTGACAATTCGACCGGCCTCTACCTGGGCGAGCCAGACCGGCTGACACCTAACTGGCCGGACTATGCCAATGTGGTTCCCGGCCATCCGATGGCTTTGATGGTTGACCAAACGGTTCAAAGCACTTACCTGCTCAACGGTAGTCCGGTCACGTTCAGCAGTGGCGGGTATATCGGCGACCGGCCCAAGATTCTGTTCAATCCAACCAACGGGCGGCCCGCCTGGCCGCTGTTGCGCCCGCATATCGGCAAGCGCCCACCGTTCTCGCCGAACGGCCACTCTGGCGCGCCGTATCTCGGCGAGTATGGCGGCACGCCGCCCGACCCGGCGCTCTCGATTGACCCCTGGGCCAACCGCTCCGACGGCATCTGCCCGGCAGGCGCGCCACTGCGCACCTTCAACGTCGTCGGCCTGGCTGTGCCAATACAAATCACCAAAGCAGGCCAGATTGACCCACTCGGCGCATTGGATGTGCTGGCACAAGATAAAGATGCGGTCTATGCCAATAGCAAAGTTTACGCGGGTGTCCAGCATAACGAGCCGTTGGCGATTCGTGGCAACATTGGAGATTGTCTTGCCGTTACCTACGTGAGTGAACTCACGGATGGCGGCAACGAAGTGCCCTACTCCAAGACCAACATTCACATCCACCACGTCCAGTTTGACACGCAAGCATCCGACGGCGTGATCTCCGGCTTCTCGTTCGAGCAGTCCATCCGCCCGTACAAGATCGTGGATCCGCAGTTGACCGCCGCCGCCAACCCCGGCGAGGCAGTTCTGCATCTGTCCAGCGTGGCCAAGTTCCAGAACGGGGTGTGGATCGCCATTGGGATGGGCACAGAAGGCATTGAGATTCGGCAAATCACGGCGATTAACAACGCCGCTTCAACCGTCACCCTCAACAAGCCCGTGGCTAACGCTCACCCCGCAGACGAATGGGCCGGCGTCGAATTCGTGCAGTATCGGTGGTACCCGGACGTTGAGTTGGACAACATCTTCTTCCATGACCACGTCAACGGCATTCACGGCTGGAGCCATGGCATGGTGGGCCAGTTGGTGATCGAGCCATTCGGCTCGACCTATCATGACCCGGTGACCGGCGCGGAGATCAAGTCCGGGGCCATCGCCGACATCCATACCGATCCTAACTGCGTTCCCAATCCCGACAACCCCAACCTGCCGTCCAACACGACGAACCAGTGCGCGTTGATCCCCGGCGTGATTGACGGCAGTTTCCGCGAATTCGTGCTGTGGACGATCAACGATCACGACCCGATCGAGGCGACGCTCAACTTGCGCGCCGAACCCTGGTCGGATCGCAGTCTCGATCCGGCGCTGCGCTTCAGTTCCAACAGCCCGCAGGGCGACCCGTACACGCCGCTGTTCCGAGCCTACCTTGGCGACCCGGTCGTCATCCGCAACATCAACGTCGGGCAGGGGACGAATGTCCTGCACATTGACGGACATCGCACCTTCTGGGAGCCGCGCTACCGCGACGCGCTCGGCGTTGAGTCCAGCCCGATTGACGCCTTCCATTCGACCGTGTCTGAAAAGTACACACTGATTTTGGATGGCGGCGCCGGCGGCCCGAACCACGTCCCCGGCGACTATATCTACCACGACGGCGAAAATCGCCGCTTCCAGAGCGGCGCCTGGGGCATCCTGCGAGTGTTGCCCGGCCCGGTGAGTGACCTTCAGCCACTACCCAGCGTCAACATCCCGGCTCAACAGCCCACTTGCCCGGCAAACGCGCCGATCCACACCTTCAATATCAGCGCAGTGGATCTGCCCAGCACGTCGGCGGGCGGCGGCGACAAAGGCCGCAAGGCGGCCTTTGTGCCGAACACGGATGTCACCGCCGTTTTGAACAAGACCAAGTTCCCCGAACCGCTGGTACTGCACGTGGCGGCCGGGCAGTGTGTGAAAGTGTCGCTCACCAACCGGCGCAGCACTGCCAGGGTTTCCTTCCATCTGGGCGGCCTGTTGCGCGACATGAACTCAACCGGCATCAACGTCGGCTTCAACCCCGAGCAGACGATTGGCAAAAACGCAAGCCGCACCTACACCTTCTATGCCGACAATCCCAAACTTGAGAGTGTGTTGATCTCCGACTTTGGCGGCGACAACTCCGGCTGGGACGGGTTGTACGGGGCGATAGTAGTGGCTCCGACAGGCGCGACCTTCAAGAACCCGACGACCGGCCAATCCACCGATACCGGCTCGCAGGTGAACGTTTTCGCGCCGGGCCAGGCGCCTTACCGGGACTTTACCCTCCTGCTGGCCGATCAAGACCCGAGAATCGGCCAGAACACCATGCCTTACCCGGCAGATGTTGACGGCCCGGCGTTGATCAACTACCGAACTGCCGGAATACGACAGGACGACGCCAACATGTTCAGTTCGCTGACCTACGGCGACCCGACAACACCGCTCTTGCGCGCCTACGCCGGCGACCCGGTGAAGGTTCACGTGCTTGGCGCGCCGGCCAGTGAGCAAGTGCATGTCTTCACTCTCGGCGGCATGTCCTGGCCCGGCGACATGTACGTCCATAATGCAAGCCAATGGCAGAATCGGGCTGTTGGGCCGTGGGAGAAAATAGACATCCTGGTTTCTGGTGGGGCAGGCGGCGTTGCCCAGGTTCCGGGTGATTACTTCTACGGCGACATTCGCCGCCCGTTCACCCAGGCCGGTATGTGGGGCCTGTTCCGGGTGTTGACGAATACGTGCGCGACCAGTGGAATTGCAGGGTTGCCATGCCTTACTTCACCTGCCCCAGCCCCAGCGCCAACGGTGACAGGACTCAGCCCGACCTCCGGCGCGGTCGCCGGCGGCACCTCGGTCGCCATCACTGGCACGAACTTCAGCACCACGCCCGGCGCGACTACAGTCAGGTTTGGCGCGAACGCGGCGACGAATGTCTCCTGCCTCAGCACTACGGCCTGCACCGCCACCAGCCCGGCCGGCTCCGGTGTCGTGGACGTGGTTGTAACTGTTGGCGGCCAATCGAGCGCCATCAACAATAGCGACCTGTTCACCTACGTCACCTTGCCGCCGACAGTTACAGGGGTTTCCCCCAACTCCGGCCCGGCGGCGGGTGGCACGGTCGTTTCCATCACAGGCACAAACTTCACACCCGGCGCGATCTCGATTAAGTTCGGCGCGAATGTGGCTACTGGCGTCTCCTGTAGTAACGCCACGAACTGCACCGCCACCAGCCCGGCTGGGTCGGGCGTGGTGGACGTGGTCGTGACCGTTAACGGCCAGTCCAGCGCCACCAGCAACGCCGATAAGTTCACCTACATAGCGCCCCCAGCCGCGCCGACGGTGACGGCGATCAAGCCAAACAAAGGCCCGGCGGCGGGCGGCACGGTCGTCACCATCACCGGTACGGGCTTTAGCACGACAGCCGGTGCGACGGGCGTCAAGTTTGGCGCGAATGTAGCTACGAATGTCTCGTGTACCAGTACCACTACCTGCAAGGCCACCAGCCCGGCTGGGACTCGCAGGACAACGGTGGATGTGATCGTGACCGTCGGCGGCCAATCGAGCGCCATCAGTAGCGCCGACAAGTTCACCTACACTCGCTGATACCAGGATGAGCAGGCGAGCAGCGGGCAGGTAACATAGCTGAAGTAAGCGACCTGTCAATAACAACAAGAGTAATGCGTTTTCTGTAACCTGCCCGGGCTTGTAAGCCCGGGCAGGTTTGGTGCTAACAGGTGATAACCTGCTCTTGAATCCTGGCAAAAAAGTGAGACAATCTGATCGGCCAATCTACATGGGAATGAGGTGGTTGTTTTAGCAGAAAACACATTGCGTTGGAAAAGATATTATGAAGTACTTGCGGCGCTTGAAACCCAGCCTCTTAGTTACATTTACCCTCGTTAGCTTTCTGGTCACCTCGATAATCGCCGGCGCTCTGGCCTTGAGCATCGAGCGGCAATTGGAGCGGCTTACGCTTCAACAGGAAGCTGAAATCGCCGGCGACCAGGTTGCCCTGGTTCTTAATCCGAACCTGAATGCCGGCGACCTGGCCGGCCCCCTTGACACGGTCCGATATGCTCAGATAGACGCGTTAATTCGAAGCTCGATCCTTTACAGACATATTGTCCGCATCAAAATCTGGAATCGTGACGGCCTGCTTATCTACTCGGAAGAAAAAGACCTGGTCGGGCGGCAGTTCCCGATAGACAGCACCCTGCAAGAAGCCCTGGACGGCGGCATTACGGTGAATATCTCCACCCTGGAAGAGGCGGAAAACGAATTTGAGAAGGGGCGCTTTGGCCCGCGACTGCTCGAAGTGTATACGCCTTTGCGCCCTCATGACTCAACCGAAATTCTTGGCTCGTATGAGTTCTACAGCGACATGACCAACCTCGAGCGGCGCCTTGCCGAAATGCGTTACTTTGTCTGGGGGCGGGTCATCCTGGGTTTCGCGATCTTGTACGGTGTGCTGTTTACGCTGGTGCGCGGCGCATCGCGCGAGTTGATCCGCCGCAACCAGGAAAATGCCCGGCTCTACGAAGAGACGAAACAACGGCTGGCCGAGCGCCAACAGGCGGAGGAAGCCCTCCAGAGAAGCGAGAAGATGCTGGAGCGGAGAGTCGAAGATCGCACCCGCGAGATTCAGCGGCAGCGCCAGGTGGCCGAAGGCCTGCGCGACATCATGACCGTGCTCAACTCCAAGCGCGCGCTGGACGAAATTCTGGACTACATCGTGGATCAGGCTGGCCAACTGCTGGGCATGGCCGCCGGCGCGATCTACCTTCAGGGTGAAGACGGCCTGCTCCAAATCAGCGCCTCGCGCGGGGTAGACCCTCAAGTTGTTGGACTAAAAATACCGCCCGGCGCGTTCCCGATAGGGCAGGTCGTATTGAAGCGCCAGCCGGTGACTGTTTTCGACGCGAGTCCTGCCATGCCGGAATTGCCCAGCGGCGGGCTTGCCTTGTCTGCGCCGGAGAGCATTGCACTGGAAAGCATGTTTAAACGTTTCCCGGCCTGGCTGGCCGTGCCGCTCGTCGTCAGGGGTGAGGCTTGTGGCGCAATTGCCCTTTTCTACTACGAGCCGCAAGAATTCTCCGACGAAACGATCCGGTTGATCACCGCTTTTGGCGATCAGGCGGCGCTGGCTATTGAGAATGCCCGGCTGTTCGCCGAGGTTAAAGACAAAGCGGCTATTGAGGAACGTCAGCGGCTGGCGCGTGAACTCCATGACTCGGTGAGCCAGTCTCTTTATAGCTTGACGCTCCTGTCCGAAGCCGGACGCCGCCTGAGTGAAGCCGGGGATCTGAAGAGCGCCGGGCATTACCTGACGCGCCTGGGCGAGACGGCTTTGCATGCGCTCAAAGAGATGCGGTTGTTGGTTTACGAACTGCGGCCATCGGCCCTGAAAACTGATGGATTGGCCGAAGCTTTGAGACACCGGTTGGACGCGGTCGAAAAGCGGGCCGGCATGAAAGCATCTATAATATTGAAGGGAGTTATTGATCTTCCATTCCCGGTGGAAACAGAACTTTTTCGGATCGCCCACGAGGCCCTGAACAATACCTTGAAGCACGCGATGGCTACTGAAGTGGTAGTGGCGTTGTGCATCGAAGACGGGCATGCCGAATTAGAAGTGGCGGATAATGGCAAGGGTTTCGATCCCGATGCCCTGAGCGATACCGGCGGCTTGGGGCTGATCAGTATGCGAGAACGGGCTGAAAGACTGGGAGGGTCGTTGATGGTTGTCGCCAGGCCGGGAGAGGGAACACGAATCAAGGCCAGGATCGGACTCTGATTAGCCTGAACATGGTGTTCGCCCGAGGAAGTTATCAAGAAGATTAACATGTCTGAAGTTATCCAAATTCTTATTGCCGATGATCATGCCATTGTCCGGGAAGGCCTGCGGGCGCTCATTGCCACCGAGCCTGGGATGGAGGTGGTGGGTGAGGCCGCCGACGGCGTCCAAACCGTTCAACTGGCTCTCACCCTGCAGCCGGACATTATTCTGTTGGATTTGGTAATGCCCCGCAAAGACGGCCTGGCGACTATCTTTGACTTGAAGCAGGAAAGCTGTGAAGCGCACATCCTGGTTCTGACTTCTTTTTTAGATGATGACCAGGTCTTCCCAGCCTTAAAAGCCGGCGCATTAGGTTATTTGCTGAAAGACACTGCGCCTCATGAGTTGCTTCAAGCGATCCGGCAGGTGCACAAAGGAGAGGTCTCGCTGCACCCGATCATCGCCCGTAAAGTGATCAACGAACTCAACCGGCCCCCAACTTTGCCTCTGACCACCAAGCCACTGACGCCTCGAGAGTTGGAGGTATTGGTACTGGTTGCCCAGGGGTTACCCAATCAGGAGGTTGCCGAGAGATTAGCTATTAGCGAGCGCACTGTACGCACTCATGTTAGCAACATCTTAGATAAATTGCACCTGGCAAGCCGGCTTCAGGCAACACTTTATGCCCTGCAAGAGGGGCTAGTTGACCCGAAGGCAAACTGACTCTCCTGGACACCTACGCCAAAAAAGGCCGCTTAAGCGGCCTTTTTTGATTAAGGCTGCGATTTGCCGCCGGAAATTGCCCCAACGGCGAAAAAGGTGACGTGGCGTGGCCTTTAGCTGAACAACGGAACTTGCCCTCCTCTGCCATTTCCGCCTAAGTCATTAAGCCCATATCCCCCCTCGATGAAAGTCCAAAGGCGTTGACCAAAGTCCGCGTTCGATGAAAGACTATAGCTCATTATGTAGCGGCTTGTATTCTGATATTGTTTACCTGAGTTATCAAGTGATATTGCTTCATTATGGCGTTGATCGCCCTGATTAAAATCTCGAAATTTCGACTTGGAAAATGCAGCTCATTTTGAACGAATTAGCCGATCTTGGGATGACATTGCAAAAAATGGGGCCCCGGCGATGGCAAGTGCTTGTTATAGGAACAGGGTCTTTGCTTGAACAGGCAGTGGAAAGTTTGTTGGCTCCTCAGCCCGACATTCGAGTCTCAGAAGTGATCTACGCCCAGGAAGATACATTGATCCAGGCAGTGTTGGATGTGCATCCAGATGTCATTGTATTTCACGAAAACGGGTTGCTGAATTCGAATCGGATCTTTGATCTGTTGCGGACACTTCCAGAAATGGAAACACTGAGGGTCATCATCCTTCGCTCGTCGAACGCGACGATGGACTTCTATGAAAAGCGGACGGTCAACGCGACTCGCGCCGAAGACTTTGTCAATCTGATTCGCGGGCAGGCGGCCCACCCGTAAGAGGATTTTGAGGGGACACCACTAGCTTTAGCCGACTAATGAAATAACAGACCTGCCAGGGCGCACTGAAAGCAAATTTTGGCAGGGAACAGCGCAGGCACGCCTGTCTGCGGGCCTCTTCTGATTCTTTTTTCCGGGCGCCGGCAGGCGGGGTAAATGGGGACAGTCAATGACAGGGATTTCAACACAACAATTGTATAAGCGCAATCCGTCGCGAGCGGCAACTTCGGCGCAACGGATGAAACCTTTTCTGGCGCTGGCGGTCGTGGCCGTTTTGGCCGCCGGTGTGTGGGGCCTCTTTTCCCCGCGCCTGGCAAGCGATTCGGGCGCGGCCACCAGCATCGGCGAGTTTGCCCGCGTGCCGGGCGGGCTGGTGCGCGTGGACGGCGTGACCCCGGAGCACATGGCCGACATGAACATGCAAGGGTTCGCGGCCACCGGCATGTCAATGTCGGCGATGGGGATGGACACGGCCCCTGAAGGCTATCGCCGTTTTTCGCTGGACGTGACGCTGGTGGGGCAGGGCAAAGACGGCCTCCGCTTCTCGCCGGCTCAGTTTCGGGTGGCGGGTGAAGGCATCGAAGACGCTTTCCCGATCCGCGCCGAATTGGGTGACGGCTGGGTTCCTTCAGGAAACGTGCTGAACGGAAGCCTTTTGTATCAAGTGCCAGAGTCGGCCTCCCGGCTCCAACTGGTTGTGGAGAGTGGAGCGCGCCCGGCCCTGATTCTGTTGGAACTGCCGCCGGCTGAACCTCACAACGATCACACCGGCGCTGAAGCCGGTTCAACCCCTTGAAAGTTTTGTTGTTTTGATTGCGGTTTGTTGACGCAAGGAGCTTACCCATGTTTTATGCTAATGTGACTTCAAGAAAATATTTTGGCCGCCAACAGAGCGGCTTGCAACAGGCGGCGCTCTATGCCGCTGTTGCCCTTTCGCTGACGAGCGCCCTGGCTCACGGCTGGGTGATGCCGGAGCATTTTGCCGAATGGTGGGGCTACGGGTTGTTCTTCGCCGTCACAGCGGCGGCGCAAGCGCTTTACAGCGGTTTGTTGCTGGCGCTCGTCGCCAGCGACGGCCTCTCCGAAGAACTGCCTCTGCGCCGTCTGCGCCAGCCGATCCTGTGGCTCGGCATCGCCGGCAATTTGGCTTTGCTGGCGCTCTATATCGTCAGCCGGACGGCGGGCATTCCGTTCGTGGGGCCACATGCCTGGCACGCCGAAGCCGTAGGCCGGTTGGATTTGCTCGCCGCCATTGCCGAAGTCGGCCTCATTGTCGCCCTCATCGAGATGAGCGGAGCTTGGCGGCAGGCCCGACGGCTTTTGGCGGCGGCCGGCGTTCAGGCGTTTGGCGTTGGCCTGGCCCTGCACCTGGTACACATCTCTTTGCACGGCGAGTTTGAGATCAACTCCACCCTGCACTGGCTATTGATCTCTACGCTTTCAATCCCGGCCTCACTGTTGGCGGTTTGGGCTGGCGCGGCGCTGGTCGGGCGCGCTTCGCGCCCGGCTCTTGATGGCGTTTCTTTGCGCGTGCTGTGGGCGCTGGTCACGGCCTTCTTCTATGCGCTGGTCAACGCGCCGATGAATGAAGCGCATGGCCGGTACTTCGCCTGGACGCAAATTCACGCTCACGCGCCCGCGCTGACCAACTTGCTCGGCGACGGCGCGGCGACTCTCGGCGTGAGCTTCCTGCTTCTGCTGGGGTTGGCCGCCACCTTTGGCGCCCCGTGGGAGGTTGCCCGACGCTGGTCGTCTCAGGCGGGCAATAAGCTGATGAATCGGGCGATGACCGTGATCGCCACTTTTGTCGTCCTCGCCGGCCTCATTGCGCCGACCCAGTTGACGCCCATCGTGGCGGCTTCACCCATCAACCCCACTTGCCCTGCCGGAACCCGCCACTACGATGTGGCCGCCATCAGCGTCCCCATTCCCTACAACCGCTGGGGCGACGTGAATATGAACGGCCAGGTTTTTGTCTTGCAGGGCGACAAGGAAGCCGTGCGCAACTGGTACACCCCGCTCAACGCCGACGCGGCTCTAGACCCGGCGGGCAACCGCCGCCTGCGCCCGCGCCCGCTGGCTCTCCGGGCCAATATTGGCGAGTGCGTCGAAATCAACTTTACCAACGAACTGAATCCGGTGAACGATGAAGGCTTGCCGGTGAACCCCCGCGCCTCCATGCACGTGATGGGCGCATCTTACAACGTTCAAACTTCGGACGGTAGTGCGGTGGGTTACAACGCCGACACGACAGTTGCCATCAATCAATCCATCACTTACCTCTGGCGCGTTCCGGCGCAGGAAGGCTTGTTCCTCATTCGCGACAACGGCTCGATGGCCGGGTCGGAGGCCGACGGCGGCAGTAACTCGCACGGTCTGTACGGGGCGCTGGTGGTCGAACCGGCCGGTTCAACCTGGACAGACCCGGTGAGCGGCGCGCCGCTCTACACCGGAACCACGACCCAGAGCGGTGAACTGTACATCAACGCCGACATTCACACGCCCGGCCAACCATCGTTCCGTGAAACCGTTCAGCTTTCACAAGATGAAATTCCGGGCAGCATCGGCATGGGCTTCAACTATGGAAGTGAGCCGTTGGGCAACCGCGAAGTGAATCGTTGCCCCGACTGCGTCAGCGAAGAGACGTGGCTTTCATCGTGGCCCTTCGGCGACCCGGCGCTGATCAAGCTCGCCAGCGGGCTTGGCCCCTGGTTACAACCCGCCGCCGGCGTTGACCCCGAAGACTGCGGTCTGGCCGACTCCTGCTACATCTCCAACGTTTTCCATTCGTACTCCGGCGACCCGGCCAAGATTCGCTACGGCCACACCGGCCCCAAAGAGACTCACATCTTCCACCTGCACGCGCATCAGTGGATTGCCGAGCCGTTCGACGTGGGCACGGCCGGTTCGATGCCCACCCAGCCGGACGCGACTCATCGAACCGAGTCAACCACGATTGACTCGCAAACCATGGGCCCGGGCGAGATGTTCACCGCCGACATTCTGTTTGGCTCTGGCAGTAAACCCGGCACCATCGGCGACAGCATCTTTCACTGCCACCTCTACCCGCACTTTGCCGCCGGCTTCTGGTCGCTGTGGCGCGTCCACGATGTGATCGAAGACGGCGCGGGCGTGACTCCTGACGGCATCAAAGTTCGCGCCCTTCAGCTTTTGCCTGCCGGCTCGAACACTCGCGGCACGCCGCCCCTGCCGACTCCTGAGAACCCCGGCTACCCGCGCTTTATCCCCGGCACTTACGGCTGGCGCGCCCCTCAACCCCCGCTCGGCATCAGCGAGCCAAACGGCAATGTGGACAATCCCGTGACCCTTGCCCGTGAAGACCTGACCCCGGCCACCCGCATCGTCGCCGGCCAGGCGCTCCCGAACGTCACCCCACTGGAGGCCGGTCTCCCCGGCGCATCCCTCAAACCCGGCGCGCCGCTGCGCGATCCTTGTCCTGTCGGCTCGCGCGAAATCACCTACAACGTCTCGGTCATGCAGTGGGACGTGGTGTACAACGAAGCCGGTTGGCACGATCCGCAGGGCCGGTTCCTGGTTCTGAATGAAGACGTGGACGACATTGTGTCGGGCGCGAAAAACGCCGAGCCGATGTTCTTCCGCGTCAACGCCGGCGACTGTATCAACTTCAACCTGACCAACCTTCTGCCCAACTGGGTCGGCAACGACGCCTTCCTTGAGTTGAACCAGACCAACATGGTCGGCGAGCACATCCATCTGGTGAAGTTCGACGTGCTGGCTTCGGACGGTTCCAGCAACGGCTGGAACTATCAACAGGCCGCTTACACTCAGGAGCAGATGAACTTCGATCACGCGGTGCTGAACGGCACGCAATCCTGCACCGCCGATGAAAGCACAGGTGCCTGCCGCATTCCCATGCCCGCTAACTGGGATCCATCTTATCAAGGCATTGAACCCGGCCAGACCATTCACGAACGCTGGTACGCCGACTACGAGCTTCGCACCATCTTCACCCACGACCACCACTTCCCGGCCATTGACCAGAACCGGGGCCTGTTCGGCGGCCTCATCGTCGAGCCTGCCGGGATGGACATCCGCGATCCGCAATCAGGCGAATACTTCCGGCCCATCAACGATCCGGCGCACGGCGCAGTCTGTGGTGTTGCCTGCAATGCCAACGCCGATGGAACCAGGTTAGACATCATCGGCCCCGGGCCGAAAGACGACTTCCGCGAGTTCAGCCTGGCTTATCAAGACTTTGTGCCGCTGGTGCTTCCGGGCGGCAACCCGCAAAACCCGGCGGACATTCTCAACCCGCCGTTTGTCCCCGAAGCTTTCCCGGATGACGATCCGGGGATAATGGGCCTCAACTATCGCAACGCGCCGTTCGTTTTGCGCGACACGCTGAACGGCCAGCCGGTTGACCCGGCCTATCGCTTCAGTTCTTACCTCTTTGGCGACCCGCAGACTCCGCTCTTGCAGGCTTACGGCGGCGACGCTGTGCGCTTCCGCCTCATTCAGGGCGCGCAGGAAGAACAACACGCCTTTGTGATGAACGGCATGCGCTGGCGGCAGGAACCGGACGATCCGCAATCGCCTTATCAAGCCAGCCAGTCGCTCGGCATCTCCGAAGCCTTCAACTTTGAAATCCCGGCCATGAACTGCGGCGTGGAAGAGGAGTGCGTCGGCGATCATTTGTATGGCGGCACGGCGACCGACGATCTCTATCTCGGAATCTGGGGCATCTTCCGTGTTTATGGCAAGGGCAACCCGCTTCTGCTTCCACTGCCCGACAACGCGCCCAGCAAGTGGGGCGGCGCGCCCAACCATCAACCTACCGGCGCTCCGCCGCCTCCGGCCAACAAGCCCGGCACGCCTTGCCCGCCCGGCGTCCCCACACGCAAGTACAACGTCATCGCTATGGAAATGCCGCTCGTCTACAACGAGTTTGGCGATCACGATCCTTATGGCCTGATCTACGCCCTGGCTGAAGACGAAGCCGCCATTCTGGCCGGAACCAAAAAGCCGGAGCCGCTCGTCATCCGCGCCAACGAAGGCGAGTGTATAGAAGTCACCCTCAGCAATCACCTCACCAACAACTTCCTGAGCCACAATAGCGTGCCGGATGGCGACCCCAGCCTGCCGCTTGAGCCACCCACTGGCACGCCCGCCGGCCTGCGCGTCTCCCTGCACCCGCAGTTGGTGCTCTTCGACGTGCGCGGCTCCGACGGCGCAACCGTCGGCTACAACCGAGACCAGACGGTCGGCCCCGGCGAGTCGATTCTCTACCGCTGGTACGCCGACGATGTCAACCCCGGCGAACTGGGCGCGATCAATCTCTTCGACTTTGGCGACGTTCGCGGGCATCGTCACCACGGCCTCTTCGCCGGACTCAACATCGAGCCGTACGGCGCGACCTACCACGACCCGCTCACCGGCCAGCAAATTCGCAGTGGCGCCTCCGCCGACATCCGCGTGGCCGGCATGGCCGACTTCCGCGAGTTCACCCTCTTCTTCCAGGACGGCCTGAACCTGCGTGACGCCGCTGGCGCCGTCATTCCCGATCCCGCTGGTCACCCGCCGGTGCATCCTGGTGGGCCGCCCGAACCTCCTGGCCCGCCCGAGCCGCCTGGTGGCGGCCTCGACGCCGAAGACCAGGGCGAGAAGGGCTTCAACTACGGTAGCGCCTCTTTCATGCGCCGCCTGGGCGTCGAGCCGATGGCCGCCGACCCGCTCGAAGGCGGGCCGCTGGCCCACGTGTTCAGCTCGGTTGAGCATGGCGACCCGTGGACTCCGATCTTCCGCGCTTACGCAGGCGACCCGGTTCGCATGAGAGTTTTGCAAGGTGCCGACAAGCCGCGCCAGCACAGCATCCAACTCTCCGGCCACGCCTGGTTCAACCAGCCGGGCGACCCCGGCTCGACATTGATCGGCACGCAAGGCGGCTTCACCGTAGGCCGCGCCTTCAACATCATCCTGCCCAGCGCCGGCGGCCCCGACGGCTTCGTGGGCGACTTCCGCTACAACTGCGGCGTCTTCTTCCACCACCTGTCGGGCGGATTGTGGGGCATCATGCGCGTCTACGAAGCGCCGGACGTGAACGGCGTCTTCCACCCGGACGCGCTCCTGGCCCAAGACAACCCGCATCAACTCAACTACCACCCGATCATGCCGCTCGAACTGTCCGAAGTGAGCGCGCGGCTGTTCGACGACAGCAACCTGAACGGCGCTCGCGGCCCGGCGGAAGTCGCGGCGGCAGATACGTCCGTTGAAATTCACAACATCGGCGGCGCACTACTTGGCTCGACGACCACCTCAAATGGCTGGGCCACCTTCCAGGCCAAGCCTGGCGTTTACGACCTCGTGGCCGCCGCCCCCGCCGACTGGCAGTTGACCACGCCCTCAACGAACCGCGTGGACGCCAGCGCCGAAAACGCGCACCTGATCTCCGATTTCGGCCTGGTGCAGTTGGGGGACATGGCCCTGCGCATCTTCGCCGACGAAAACGGCAGTCAACTCTTCGACGAAGGCATGGAAAACGGGCTGGCCGGTTGGACAGTGACTCTGACCGGCGGCGGTTCAAACCGGACGGCTACCACCGATGTTACCGGCTTCGCCTTCTTTGGTGGACTGAAGCCCGGAAGCTACACGGCCAAGGCCACCGCGCCCGCCGGCTGGTTCCCCACCCGCAACCAGCCTGTGCCTGTGACCCTGCTCGAAAACGCCAGCCTGCAACCGCCAGCCGAGATTGGCATTGGCTTTGCCCGCAAAGCGGGCCTGAGCGCCAAGCTCTTCAACGACAGCAACGGCAACGGCATGCAAGACGCCGGCGAGAGCAGTCTCGGCGGCTGGCGCGTGACGGCTGTTGGCGGCCCGGTTGGCCTGATGCCCGTCACCGCCTCCGGCGCTACCAACGCCAGCGGAGTCTTCACCTTCGACAATCCTGATCCGGCGATTGACGGCCTCCTGCCCGGCGAGTACACCCTCAGCGCCCAGTATCCAAGCGACTGGTCGTGCTCCAGCGCCTCAACCTTCACCACCGGCAATGGGCCAGATCAAACAACATCGCCTGTGGCCGGCGCCGGCGGCATCTTTGCAACCACGCTGATCGAGCAAACCACGCAAGTGGTAACGCTGGCTAACGCCAACCCGAACGTGTGGGTGGTAGCCGAGCCATTCAACGACACCAACCGCGACGGCATTCGTCAGTCCGGCGAGTCTCGGCTGACGGGCTGGACGGCCAACCTGTATGCCGCCGACGGCACAACCTTGCTGGCAACCAAGCTCACCGGTGAAGGCGGCAAAGCGGTGTTCTACCCGTTTGCGCCCGGAACCTACGTCGTGAAGATGACGGCCCCGGCCACGCCTCCCGGCGGACTGGCCTGGACAGGAACCTCGGCTGGCTCGGTGACTTCCACCATCATCGCCGGTGAAACCGGCGCGGCCAGGTTTGGCTTTGTTCAACTCAACAGCTTGGGTGTGATGGTCTTCGAAGACGTGGACAAAGACCGCATCTGGGATACCGACGAAGCGCCGCTGGCGAACCGCAACGTCCGGCTCTACGCTCAGAACGGCACTACGCTCCTGGCTCAGGGCGTGACCGACGCCAATGGCCGTTACGCTTTCGGTGTGGCGGCTGGCACGAAGTATCAACTGCAAGTGCTTCTGCCCACCGGCTGGACGGCCACCACGCCGCTCAACTCGGCCGGCAAGGCCACCACCAAAATCGCCGTCACTGCGCCGACCACCAACACCGGCCTTGAAGTGCAGTTCGGCCAGCACAACCCGGCCAACGCCATTCCGGCCTCGCCTACCTTCACCCCGGCGGGCGGAACTTACACCTCCGCCCAGTCGGTGACGATCAAGGCCGCCACCGGAACCACCATCCGCTACACCCTCGACGGCTCCGACCCGACTTCGTCGTGGGGCGCGATCTATGGCACCAAGCCGGTGAGCATCGGCCAGACGATGATCCTCAAAGCCATTGCCGTCAGCGCCGCTGGAAAAGTCAGTGCTGTGAAAGAGGCAACGTACATCATCAACCTGCCCCCGCCGGTGACGGCGGCCCCGGCCTCGCCCTCGGCCATCACCATGACCCAGGGAACCGCCGGGCCTGGCGATGTGAGTTCGCTGGCCGCTAGCGACGGCAACTTCCTGTCGTTGAACTCCTCTGCGGCAGGCGCGCCAACCGTGAATGGCTACGTCTCTTACATCGTTCCTGCGAGCCAGCGCAAGCTTCTTGGGCTGACGATGGACTACGAGATCGGCTCCGACTTTGACGGTTTCGACCGCGCGGTCTACTTGTACAACTACCAGACGGCGAGTTGGGAAATGCTCGAAACCGCGCCGCAGACTCTGGCCGCTCAACGAGTGACGATTGTGCCCGGCGGCGACCCGAAGCGTTTCATGTCCTCCACCGGGCAGATGCGCCTGCGTGTCCAAGCCAGCCACTCCGGCGCTTTCCATCTGCAAGCTGATCTGGTGACGTTTACCATCACCTACCAGCCCTGATTGCTTGAAACTGCCAGGCTTTTGCGTTGACACAAGACGCCAGAGCATTGTGTTCGACTACAGACAAGACTCGACAAAGCCCGGCTCCTTGTTAGGGGAGCTATAACAAGGAGCCGGAAAGAATAAGGAGCAATCCCATGTCCAAGAAAAAGATTAACCAGACCCAGTTTTCCCGCCGAGACTTTTTGAAGTTGGGGGTGGCGGGAGCAGCGGCGGTCACCCTGACCGGCTCGCGGTTGTTCAAGGTCGTCTCCACAGCAAAGGCGGTTGACACGTTCTACACCGAAGCCTATCCAACCAGCCCGTTAATCCTCTCCCCGTTTCAGGATGTGTTGCCCATTCCGAAGGCTTTGGCCCCAGTGGCAAAGTCAGAAGTCAATAGCTGGGCGAACCCGCCAGGTTCAAGCGTTGGCCAGCAGAATTCCTACGGCAGTGAGGCCCATCAGATTTGGCCGAACAAGATCGGGTATCCCGACCCGCTTGTCTACAAGATCGAACTACGGGTGAACACCCATAGCTTCACCACCTCCCAGGTGCTGCCTATCGGTAAAGATGGCAGGCCGACGGCGTCGTTCGATGCGAGTGGCAACTCTTATCAAGCCGGTTCAGTCAGGACTTTGCCAGCCAGCACCATCTATGGATTCAACGGCACGTTCCCAGGTCCTCGCATCAATGCCGAGTATGGCAAGCCGGCCCTCATCCGCTTCGTGAACCACCTGGACGAGAACCCAGATAACCTCGACCGTCAGGACTTTGGGGCTCCCGACTATTCGTTCCTTACCCATCTGCACAACGGCCACACGGCGCCGGAGAGCGATGGCAACCCGAACTACAGCATGAGGTATGGGCCAAAGGATCACGGCTACCAGCCCGGAACGTGGTGCGATAACCTTTATCTTAACTGGCCTGCAGGCGGAGATGATCGCGAGAAACAGTCGTTCCTCTGGTTCCACGATCATCGCATGGATCACACCGGGGCTAACGTATATAAGGGCATGGTCGGTCTTTACCCGATCTATGATCCCAAGAACAACATGGATATGGGCGACGAGACCAGGGGGCTGCGCCTGCCCGGCGTCCGGACGAACAACCCGGATGGCTCCTTCGACGTCGAATACGACATCCCGCTCGCCTTTTATGACTGCCGCCTCGACGACGGAGTCACCTTACACAACGATGTCCACGATTCCGAGTTCCCGACCGCTAACCCCCAGGCCCATCCGGAGTGGTGGGGCAAGACCTTCTTCAAGCACTTCCCCAGCAAAGGCTTCGTCGGGGATATTTTCACCGTCAACGGGACGGCCTACCCGGTGCTGGAGGTCAAGCGGCGCAAGTACCGCATGCGCTTCCTCGATGCCTCGATCGCCCGAATCTACGAATTCAAGTTGATGGCCTCAACCAATGGGCCTAAGACAGCGGCTTCGCTTGGCTACTCCGGCGATGAACTTCAGGGACAGTACCGCATCCCCGATGGGCAACAGTGCATGAAGTTTATCCAGATCGCAAGCGACGGCGGCCTGATCCCGGCCCCGATCACCCGTGATTCCTTCGAGTTGTGGCCTGCGAAGCGCCGTGAGTTTATTATTGACTTTACCAAGTACATGGACGGGACACCGACCACGAAGGGCGACGTGATCTACCTGACGAACGTGATGAAGATGGGAGATGGCCGCATGTGGGCCTCCTCCTCCCGCTTCTCACCGGACCCGAACTACAAGATACCGGTTCTAAAGATCGTGATCGGGGACGACGCGCCGGATGATAGCCTGATCCCCACAACCCTGCGCCCAGTGCCGAATTTCCCTTCGGTGGATTGGAAGAAACTGCTGGATAACCGCAAGATATTCGAGGTACAGCGAGGCAGTTTCGGCGGGGAGATCGAATGGCTGATCAACGGTATGCCCTTTGACCCCGCTACAGTGGCGCGGAGCCTCAAAAACCCTGCCGGCAAAACACCGCTCGCTCAACAAAAATTGGGAAGCTTCGACGCCTGGGAGATTCGCAATGGCGGCGGCGGCTGGGTTCACCCGTTCCACCTTCATATGGAAGAGCACCGAGTTCTCATGCGTAACGGGAAGGCGGTTCCCCCGGTGGATCGGGGACACCCTGACGACAATTCAAGAGAGGATGTCATCGCCCTGGACCCAGGTGAGTCGGTGATCGTCGGGAGATATTTCCGCGACTTTGTCGGCCCGTACGTGGCCCACTGCCACAACCTGGCGCACGAGGACCACGCCATGATGTTCGGGTGGGAGGTGGTTCCGTAGGCGCCGGTCAGGGTGTTATTTGTTTCATGTATCGGGAGGCGAAGAAGTTGATCCACGAAGTCGCACGAACGCTTCGCGACACTAAAGAATCCTTCGTGAAACTTCGTGCTCTTCGTGGATCATTTTTGGTTGCGGCTGGAAGCCGCGCTATGATACTTGACACGTTACCCAAGAAATCCGTGCTCGCAGTTTTGATTGCCTGTGGCGGTATTGTGTGGCTCAACGAGTGGCACCAATTTGCCTACAGTCGCAGTCCGATTAATTTTCCGCCTGTTTCGAATTGGTTGCGCGATTCGATGTTCGTTCTGATCCCTGTTGCGCTGGCGATTTGGATCGGCATCGCGCTCAGCCAATGGCTCATTGATCGCTTCGGCGGGCGAATGTCTCCCTCAGCGCAGTCTATGTTGACAGCCGCCATTCTGGGGGGAGCGACCTCTTTCGCCATCATCCTGATGGAAGCCGGCAAGATTTTTCAGACCGGCATTGGCACTGAATTCGCCTTTTTGGCAAGCATTTGCCGCAGTCTTTACCCGGATGGCAATCTGTTGTTGAGTATTCTGCAGGGGATATTTCCAAGTACTCAAGCATTCCGGTTTCATATCTTACTGCAGGATGGATTCAATCTGGCGCTGGCTAACCTGACGATCACCATTCTTGTGATAATAATTTTGGAAGGGTTTGTAAGAGGCAAAATTGTTTTTGACCATAAGATGGGGCGAGTTGGCGTCAGCTAGACAGGATAATTTCAATCACAGTCTTGTTAGAAGGTTCCATGCATCCTCGTGTTTTTCCATTCAGAATTACAGCGCTGGCAATACTCCTGATCATTGCAACCGCATCCTGCTCGGCGCTAAAACCTTCCCTCAAGGGCGCTGTCGTTTCGCCAACTGTCACTGCCGCTGATATTAATTTGACCGATCATAATGGACAGCCTTTTCAACTTAGCCAATTTCGCGGCAAAGTCACACTGATCTTTTTCGGCTTTTCAAACTGTGTTGCTGAATGTCCTGCGACAATGGCCATAATAAAGCAAGCTCTTGAGACGGTCGGCGACGCCTCAAAAGATGTAATCGTTGTAATGGTCAGCACCGATCCTGCGAATGATACGCCCCAATCAATGAAAGAGTTCATGGAGAAATTCAACCCGGCATTTCTTGGTTTACTCGGCACGCCCAATGAATTAGCGAAGGCCTGGCAGGATTACGGAGTAGCGGTTCTGGATGGTTTTGGCACGCACTCAAGCTTCACCTATGTAGTAGATAAGAAAGGCGATCTGCGTGAAATCTTTTCGCCCGACACATCATCCGATGATATTGCAGCTGATCTAGAAGTTCTGCTGGCAGAGAATTAAAGTTGCCAGGCGTAACGCTTGGCGAAAACGGCGCGCGCCTGCTGATCGGCCAGATTGAAGCCGATTAGTAACAGGTACGGCGAACCCGCAAGATAATCGCTGGGCAAGGCCGGCATTGGCGTTCCCCTGGACGGAAATAAGGCCCCCAAAACTGAGGCGGTATTGCTCCAGGGGGTTTTGGCGTCGGAATTTAGCCTCACCGCTTATAGCCAAAATTGTCTACGTCAAAAGCCGGACGGCATTGACTAAAGTCAAGATTCAACCTGAGACCATTGCTCATTATGTGGCGGTTCGTATTTTGGTATTGTTATTCACGAGCTATTAGCTCAACTATGTCCGTTTTAGAGAATCGGGGGATTCAGTTGAGCCTGGGGCCAGACAGCAAACCCCAATCTTTGGGAAGAGAGGATGAAAGACATGATAGTTAATTTCTGCCAACGGCTTGCCATTATTTCCAAAAGGACTTACCGGCAAACCAAACCAGTTATACACCGTTCAATGCTTGTGTTGACGGTCGCGGCGATGCTCTTTAGCCTGGCTCAGTTTAATGCCACAGCAGCGCTCGCCGCTCCGGCGTTCGCCGCAGTGACTCCAGCCGCGGTGTCGCCGACCCTGAACCAATTCGGCTTCCCGGATTGGTATCAGGACACCACAGGCACACGTCTCGACTCGTGCCTGGATATCAATGACCCGTTCTGCGTGGTCTTGCCCAACCCGGGCGTGTTCGACCCGGCGCTCCCGATGGACATGCCGGATAACTTCCCCGACGAGTTCTTCTACTCGGTGATCGACTCCGACAAGCTCACCACGCCCGGCTGTAATGGCACCCGGCCCGGCAAAGCCTTCCTGCGCATCGCAGTTGAGGGCGCGTTCGTCAATGGACTGCCTGCGGATAACGAGCAAATGGTCTTCGGAAGAGTTCGCGTCCGCATAACCAGCGGCCTGTGCCCGAATACCGCGTATACCTTCACACACCCCTTCGGCACAATGACGCTGACCACGAATGAATTCGGTGGAACCCGGGTGGTTGACGGAACCCAGGATATCGGTTGCGCGCCCGTGTCACCCCAGACTTGTGACTTCTCCCTTGCTCTGCGCGGCCCGGTAAACCAGAGCTTTCTGCGCTGGGACCCCGCCGTCGCTCCCGCCGCGCCTGTCGGCTACCTCGGTGACGCTATCACCTTGCACACAATCACCGGCGCAACCTATGAACCCGGCGGAGCCGGCACCGGCTTTGCCAATTACTTCGCCATTTCTGACGCTGTTGGCGAGGTGTTGCGCTCTGACCAGTTCACGGTGATGGGCCGGGAAGCCGGCCCGGTTCTCGCCAACACCGCTCTCGTTGACTTCGGCGGCCAGAACATCAACACCGGCCTAAGCCCGGCCCGGCTTGTGACACTGACCAATGTTGGCGTCAACCCGCTGACCATCAGCGCCATCTCCGCCACCCCGGCCCTGCGCTTCGTCGCCACCGATCCCAATGCTTGTATTGGCCGTGCCCTGGCCCGCGATGAATCTTGCGCCGTCGCTGTTCAATTCGACCCAACTGTTGTTGGACAACTGGCTGGCGCTTTGAGCATTACGCATAATGGCATTCGCTCGCCGTTCATTGTGGCCCTGGCCGGCACCGGCACCAACCCCGGAAATGAAGCCATCCTTACCCCCACGCCTCTGTCACTCAACTTCGGCAGCGTGCGCATTCGCACTCAATCACTCGCTCAGCGCGTACGGGTGAAGAACACCGGCGTAGCTCCGTTGCAAATTTCGAGCGCCGCCTTCATGGACACCATTCAATCTGGTGATGCGGCCCAGTTTGTGAAAACCTCCGACAAGTGCACGAACGTTGTCGTCCAGCCTGCCAAGACCTGCGATATCAATGTGGCCGTGCGGCCCACAGGCAACGGTCCATTGAACGCCGTCCTGCATCTCGTGGCAAACGTCAGCGGCGGGCCTGTGGATATCACCCTCACCGCAATCGGCACGGGCGGCATCGCCGCAGTCTCCGCCGTGATTGACCAGGCGACCGGCTACCCCACCTGGTACCAGGACGAGAACGGCCTGCGCATCAGCGAGTGTATTGACCCGAGCGACCCCTTCTGCGTCGTGCTGGCTGACGAGTTCTACGACCCGTCCCTGCCGTTGCAGGGGAGGACCGAGTTCGCCAACTTCCCCACCGAGTTCTTCTACACCGTAGCGGACTCGGACCTCATCACCACCCCCGGATGTGCGAACAGCAACCCGCCCATCCCGGCCGGACGCGCCTTCATACGCTCGGCAGTGGAGGCGGCCTTCGTCAACCCTGCGCCGACCGACGGCGAGCAGATGGTCTTTGGCCGTGTCCGCATCGTGGTGCGCGGCGGCTTGTGCCCGGACACCACCTACACCTTTACCCATCCCTATGGGCAGACGCTTCTGACCACCGACGATCAAGGCTCCATCAAGCCGGCCGCCGGCACCGTTGACATTGGTTGTTTCCCGGTCGCGCCTGACCTGTGCAACTTTGCCGATGCTCTGCAAAGCCCGGTTCTTGCCAGCTTTGTGCAATGGGATCCGGCGGTGGCCCCTGCCGCGCCTGCGGGTTACATCGGCGACGCAGCAACACTGCACCGCATCACCGGCAGTCCAGTCAACAACAACTTCTTCCGCATTGATGGCCCAACTTCGGTCGGCGGCGCGAGCGTGACGATCGGCCAGACGACGCTCTTCACCGTGATGGGCAAGCTCAACGGCCCGCTCGTGGCCAACCCCAGCAGTGTGGCCTTCCCGCCTTACACAGTGGGCGTCGCTAGCGGCAACGAGCAGATCACGCTCACCAACGAGGGCATCACCTCGCTGACCATCAACAGCCTGGTTCTGGGCGGCCCCAACGCCGGCGACTTCATCCCCGACGGTGGCTGTAACAACGCCTTCTTCGGCGGGACGATGGTCCTGGCCGCGGGCGCCAGTTGTAACTTCAACGTGCTGTTTGCTCCGACCGCCGCCGGCAGCCGCGACGCATGGATCACCGTCAACCACACCGGGCGCAACACCGGCTTCAGGATCACGATGAACGGCGTTGGCCGCGTCGCGAGCGGGCCGGCGATCTCGGTCAGCCCGGCTTCACTTGCCTTCACCGATCTTCACACCGGCCAGGTCAGCCAGTCCATGTCAATCACGGTCTCGAACCTGGGCGGCCTGGAGCCGCTCGTGGTTGGCCTTCCCACGGTCAACAGCGCAGAGTTCCAGCTCGAGAACAACTGCATTGACCCGGTAGCCATTGACGGGACCTGCACCATCAAGGTGCGCTTCGCGCCCACCGTCGGCGGCCTCTCCAGCGGGACAATCGACATCCCGAGCAACGTCGTCGGCGCAGTGACCACCGTCGCCGTCAGCGGACGCGGCTTCGCCGGCGCGCCTGCAGTGTCGGCTACGATCCGCTCCGACGGGTTTGCCGACTGGTACCAGGATGACAATGGCGTGCGCGTCGAGCCGTGCCTCAACGCCAGCGATCCCAACTGCATCGTGCTCGCCGACGCCGGCTTCGACCCGGGGCTGCCGCTCGTCTTCCCCACCAACTACCCGAGCGAGTTCTTCTACCAGATCGCCGACTCCGACCTGGTGCCCACAGACGGTTGTGGCGGCACGACAGCACCCGGCACTGCGCACCTGCGTATGGCGCTCGAAGGCTCCTTCGCCGGCGCCATCCCGGAAGTCGGCCAGCAGATTACCTTCGCTCGCATCCGCATCGTCGTAACTCGCGGGTTGTGCGCGAACACCTCGTACACCTTCACCACGCCGTACGGGATCGTAGGCCCCTTCCTGACCAACACAGTTGGCGGCATCCCCGCCAACGCCGGCACAACCGACATTGATCCCCCGATCCCCAGCCCAGTGCTGAACAACGGCCTCCTGCGCTGGGACCCGGCCTTCGCCCCGGCAGCGCCCGCTGGCTACCTCGGCGACGCCATCAGCTTGCATCGCATCGTCGGGTCACGCTACATCGTAGTTGGCGAGACCGAGCCGGCGAACTACTTCGCCATTGATGGCACGGCCATGCGAACCGACTTGTTCTCCGTCTCGGGCAAACTCGCCGGGCCGATCATGAGTGCGCCGGCGAGCCTCGACTTCGGCAATGTGAACGAGCTTTCCGTCAGCCCAGACCAGACGGTCACACTGACGAACGTCTCACCTGACAGTGTTTCTAACTTCGTCCCAACGCTCTCTGGCCCGAATGCAGGTGACTTCCAGGTCACCGGCGGAACCTGTGGAGTGGGCGCGATCGGACAGGACCAATCTTGTACCGTAACCGTCCGCTTTGCCCCGCAGGCAATCGTGAACCCGTCTGAGCTTAAATCCGCCACACTCACGGTTGCTCACTCCGGGCTGAACTCGCCCGCCACAGTGGCGCTCTCCGGCACGGCGATTAACGTGGCCCTGCCCGCCGTCACTCTCAGCCCGACAAGTGTGACCTTCGCCAGCCAGAATGTAGGCACCGTTAGCGCCTCAGTGAACGTCACAGTCACAAACTCAGGTACCGCGGATCTCCACGTGGCCTCGGCGACGCTGATCGGCGCAAATCCGGGCGACTTCCAACTCACGAACAACTGTGTCCTGGCCGTCATCCCCGGCGGCGCCTGCACCCTGCAGGTTGCCTTCGCCCCGACTGCCGGCGGCGCAAGGACGGCTCAGATCCAACTGATTGACGACGCCCCGACCAGTCCGCAACTCGTCAATCTCTCCGGCACCGGCGTACAAGCCAGCCTGAGCCTCTCGCCAACCTCACTCAGCTTCAGCGCCGGCCTGGGCGGCAGTTCGACGAAGTCGGTCAACATCACGAATACCGGAACGGCGAACCTCACGATCCTAAGTCTCACGATTAGCGGTTCAACCACGTTCACCGTCGCCGGCCATAACTGCGGCGCCGCGATCCTGCCTGGGAAGAACTGCACCGTGAACGTGCGCTTTGCTCCGACCTCCCGGATTAACTTTGTCGGCACGCTCGTCATCACCAGCAATGCCTCCGGGTCACCGCACTCGGTCGCGTTGTCGGGGACGGGGAAGTAAGCCACACACAAACGATCACCTCCTGCGACCTGTTCCTAACCTGTCCGGCCTTGCAAGCCGGCAGGTTGGAACAGGCCGACGAGCGGTGATGCCAAAAGAGAACAGATGCCAATTGCATCTGTTCTCTTTTTTTACGCCAAATTCAACCATGCCGCTGAAGCGCCAGCCACGATTTGGGCTATAATCTCGCTTGCATATTTCTCAATCAGCTGAATGGGATAAAGACAGATGACTCTCAGCATTGGCGAAAACGTTGGCCCCTATCGCGTGATGGCCCAACTGGGGCAGGGCGGCATGGCGACCGTGTACAAGGCCTACCATGCCAGCCTGGATCGCTACGTGGCGATCAAAGTGATGCACACCGCCTTCAAAGAAGACCCCACCTTCCTGGCTCGCTTCCAGCGCGAAGCGCGGGTGCTGGCTAAACTTGAGCATCCCAACATCGTGCCGATCTACGACTTCGCCGAGCACCAGGGCCAGCCGTATTTGGTGATGAAGTACGTGGAAGGCGACACGCTGAAAGCGCGAATGGCGAACGGCGCGCCCTCCAGCGACGAAATTCTCAAAGTGGTGGACGCCGTCGGCGCCGGACTGGCTTACGCCCACAAGCAGGGCGTCCTGCATCGCGACATCAAACCCTCCAACGTCATCATCACCCCCGACGGCCAATACTATCTTTCCGACTTCGGCCTGGCCCGCATTGCCGGGGCAGGCGAGAGCACCCTCTCGCAGGACACGATGCTGGGCACGCCCAACTACATCTCGCCGGAACAGGCCAAAGGCGTGAGCGACCTCGACGGGCGCACCGACATTTATTCGTTTGGCGTTTTGTTATACGAGATGATTGTCGGGCGTGTGCCCTACAGCGGCGACACGCCCTTTGCCATCATCCACGATCACATTTACACGCCCCTGCCATTGCCCAGCTCCGTCAACCCCAGCGTGCCAGAGCCGGTAGAACGTATTCTGCTTAAGGCGCTGGCGAAAGAGCGTGATGATCGATTCTCGGACGCCTCGGCGCTGGTGACGGCGTTTCATCAGGCGCTTGAAGGAGCAGGCGGCGCGCCGGTTGCCCCGACTCCTGCGCCCCCCTCCGGGCCGGTGTCGGCGTCCAGCACCGCCACCCGGCGCGCGCCCACCGCCGCGCCGACGGTTGTGGCGACGGCCAAACCTGATTCACCACCAGCCACCCCGGCGCAAAAAAGCAATGCCTGGGTTTGGATCGTCGTCGCGGTTGCCATGTTGGCCGTTCTCGGAATCGGGGCGATGTTGATCGTGCCGCGCATTCTGCGAAACCGGAATCAGTTGCCGACTCAGGCGGCCCTGATCACCCAACCGCCGCCCCCGCCGGCGACGGACGCTCTGTCGCCCACAAGTGTTCCCGTTACCGAGCCTCCACCGACACATATTCCGCCGGACAATGATCGTCTGCTTCAACTCTTAAATGCTGTAGCCGCCAACCCGAATGATGTCGGCCTGCATCTCGATCTGGGTCAGGCCTACTACGAAGAAAAGCTCACTCAGGACGCGACCCGTGAATTTCAAACTGCCGCCGAGTTGAGCCAGTACGATCCCAAAACCTACAATGATATTTTTCAGCGCCCTTTTGTGCGCGATGATCCGGTGTTCCTGCTCAACGTGCTCCTGCCCGGCCTTGAACAGAATCGCGATAGCAGAGAGTTGTGGCTACTGGTCGGGCCACAGTTGGATCGCTCTGCGCCGCTTGACCATGCCGAGCCGACTCTGCTGACTTATGTGGCGACGTTCCCCAAAGAGATCGCGCCCAAAGCGGCGCTGGCTGAGTATTACATCCTTCACGGCCAGCCGGTGAAAGCCAGGAAGCTGGTTGAAGAGACGCGGCGCGATGCGCCGGATTCTCCGACTACCCATTTGATCAGCGGCGAACTTCTGGCGGCAGAGGGCCGAATTGACGAGGCCATCGCCGAACTGCAAAAGGTCGTGGATGACCCGAAGGCCCCCGAGTTTTTGCGCCGCCGCGCTGAAGATCGCATCAATCACCTGAAAGGAACTCCTGCCCCTTGACTCGCATCCCTATTCTTGCCGGTAACTGGAAGATGAATAAGACTCCTGTCGAGGCGGCTGAACTGGCCGCCTCGTTTGCCGCTACGCTGGGCAACGTGGCCGCCGCCGAGGTGGTGTTGTGCCCGCCCTTTGTGTCCCTGCCTGCTGTGCAAGCCGCCACTCGTGGCACGCGGCTGGGGCTGGGCGCGCAAGACGTGCACTGGGAAAAGTCCGGCGCGTTCACCGGCGAAGTGTCAGCGCCAATGCTGGCTGGCTGGTGTACTCACGTCATCATCGGCCACTCCGAGCGGCGGCAATATTTTGGCGAGACGGACGAGACGGTGAACAAGAAGGTGAAGGCGGCGCTGGCCCACAATCTCACGCCCATCATTTGCGTTGGCGAACTGTTGGCTGAGTATGAGGCCGGGCAGACCGGCGCTGTCGTGGCACGGCAAGTGCGCGGCGCGTATGATGGCCTGACTGCCGAGCAAGCGGCGAAGACGGTGATTGCTTACGAGCCGGTGTGGGCGATTGGAACGGGCAAGGCCGCCACCGGGGCCGGGGCCAACGCCGTCATCGGCCTCAACATTCGCGGCGTGGTCGCCGACCTCTTCGGTTCCGCCGTCGCCGACGGCCTGCGTGTGCAATACGGCGGCAGTGTCACACCCGCCAACATCGCCGAGTTCATGGCTCAGCCCGACATTGATGGCGCGCTGGTGGGCGGGGCCAGCCTTAAGCCCGCCGACTTTCAGGCGATTGTCGAGGCGGCTATTAGGGCCAAGGCTCTTGATTTGTGATGTAACTCACCTTACGCAAAAACAGCGTAAACTTGGCGGATGAAGAATGAAAAATTGCTTGATTTATACAGCGACTATCTGATTAGCGCCTTCGGGCAGACAACCGCCACCGGTTTATCGGCCTTACTGAACGGCGAAATCAGCC